>CAZDYY010000127.1:0-4826 GCA_964509745.1 uncultured Legionella sp.
TCAATATCATGAATACCGCATCCAACTGGCATGGAATCAAAGCCTCCCGATATATGCAATCGGATTTGGAAAGAAACATCAATGCCGAGGGCATGAACAAGTACATCACTGACGTGGAAAATTATTTAAAAATTTCGCCACCGGACTCCATCACAGGCTACCTCAGGGAACAAGTGAAGGACAAACAGGAATTATCCGGATTGTATGAGCAGCTTGAATCGTTTCTAAACAAGAAGGAAAATGCCTTTAATGACCCAAAGTATATAGAACTACTCAAATCAATAGCATCCTGCCGGGAAAAAATTTACTGGTATGAGCAAAAGATTTTACAGGAAAGAATGTATCTTCTCGAAAGTAAAAGAGACGAGATGCAAACACAGTTTGCTTCCGGACAATCAGGGCAGGATGAAATCACAGAACTTTTTTACCAGTCCTTGTTCATATACAAGGATAAAAAAGCAGAGCCCGCCCAGTTTGGTGCGCGATACTTGCTGGTTAATGAAAAAATGGGCAAGTCTGTAGATTTTTTCTGCAAAAGCGGCGAAGACAGGACCGGTCGCATGCAAAACCTGATTGAAGAACTTTGCATATTTTCCCACAGCAAAGGCCACTTTCCCCGTTATGATTTTAAAAAGAAAACCATGCATGGTGGCGATGAAAAAATACAACGCGAAATTGCACTGATTGTTTCTGAACGCTCTGTCAGCCGCGAGAACAGCGGGGCTAATGCCATTGGCGCCAGAGCCCTGCAAACCACATCTGCCCTGCAGCTGAACAAGGGACTGCTCAATCAGTCAGGAAAAGCCCTGGCCAAACTGGCCAAGACGGTATATGACATCAACGTCATTAAAAAACTATTTCTGTATGAGAACGTTAAAAAAGCAATCAAATCTGCGGCGTCATCTGCATGGAAAGCCCGGTTTTTTCATGAGGCAGGCATGACAACGCCTGAACAGGAAAAACCAGGCATCAACCCGAAGCGTGAAGGAAAATAAGGCCTGGCGTTGTTGCAGACTGCCCATTCTATCCCCTCTCCACCAAACTTCACTTACCGGTAACAACGCGCCAGGTACTTCCCTCTGCGCCATCCTCTACTTCAATGCCCATCTCCACCAGCTGGCGCCTGATGTCATCAGCGCGCGCCCAGTCACGTGCCTTGCGTGCCTGAAACCGCTCATCCACCAGTTGGCTAATCGCATCCGCATCGACTGATCCTGCCTGCAAAAATGACTCGGGAGATTCCTGCAAAATCCCCAGTATTCCGCCCAGGTGCTTCAATGTCGCAACCAGTTGCGCGGATTTGGTCTTGTTAATTTCATGACTGAGCTGAAATAAAACCGACAGGGCAATGGGGGTATTAAAATCATCATTCATCGCTGCATTAAATTGGTCCACCCAGTGTTGTTCAACCACACCGTCCTCACAGGGAAGATCCCGCATGGATTGATACAGCCTGGTCAGTGCCTTGCTCGCATTTTGCAAGGTTTCATCAGAATAATTCAATGAACTGCGATAATGGCTGCTTAACAAAAAATAACGGACTGCTTCCGGGTGATGCGTTTTTAACACATCCGCAATCGTGAAGAAATTACCGGTAGATTTTGCCATTTTTTCGCCATTGACCTGCAACATGCCCACATGCATCCAGTAATTGGCAAATTGTTTACATGTCGCACCTTCACTCTGGGCGATTTCATTTTCATGATGAGGAAATTGCAAATCAAGCCCGCCACCATGAATATCAAACTGTTCACCCAGGTGATCCATCGCCATCGCCGAGCATTCAATGGCCCAGCCAGGTCGACCCTCCCCCCAGGGAGATGGCCAGCTGGGTTCGCCAGGCTTGGCGCTTTTCCACAGCACAAAATCCAGCGGTGAACGCTTTTCCCTGACTATTTCAACCCGGGCTCCGGCTTCCAGTCCCTCAATGTCTTTATGCGACAGCTTGCCATATTCAGCAAAACGATCCACCTGATAATACACATCCCCGCTCTCACCGACATAGGCGTATTCATTCTGAATCAGGCGCTGAATCAGCTTCAGCATGCTGTCAATTGTCTCTGTTGCACGGGGTTCAAAGTCTGGTGGTAAAATCCCCAGTGCATGTGAGTCCGCATGCATGGCATCGATATAAAATGAGGTCAGTTCCTGAATGGAAATGCCCCGCTCCAGTGCGCGCATGATGATTTTGTCATCAATGTCTGTAATGTTACGCACATAGGTGACATCATAACCCTGGGCACGCAAAAAGCGTACAATGACATCAAAACTGAGCATGGATCGGGCATGCCCGAGATGACAATGGTCATACACGGTATTACCGCAGACATACATACCAATCTTGCCTGGAGTTATGGGTTTGAACGGCTCTTTTGTACGTTTCAATGAATTGTATATACTCAGCATTTAACTCACCTTTCCCCAGGTATCTTTCAAATCAACCACACGATGGAACGCAGTCACACGCCCATTCTCCACTTTATTCACACGGTAATAACCCAGCCGTTCAAACTGGAACGTTTCATCCATCGCACGGGTTGCCATGGATGGCTCACAAAACCCCTGTTGTACTTGCAGGGAGTCATGATTGAGGAATTGTAAAAAATCATCCTCGCGTGCCGGGTTGGCATCATTAAACAACCGGTCATATTGATAAATCGTTACCGGATGTGCCTGTGCTGCCGACACCCAGTGAATCACGCCCTTGACCTTTCTGTCCGCCGGATTTTTACCCAGTGTGTCGGGATCATATGTGCAGCGGACTTCGACCACTTCGCCCTGCTCATTCTTGATCACATCCGTGCAACGAATCACATAGGCATGACGCAGACGCACTTCTGCACCTGGAGCCAGCCTGAAATATTTTGCAACCGGTGTTTCCATAAAATCACTGCGCTCAATATAAATTTCGCGAGTAAATGGCAATATGCGACTGCCAGCATCGGGATCCTGCTGGTTAAAACTGGCACTGAGCTCTTCAACCTGCTGGTCAGGATAATTGTCAATCACCACTTTTAATGGTTCCAGCACACACAGGGCACGCTTCGCTGTCACATTCAACACATCACGCACACAGGCTTCAAAAATGGACATGTCAATCACTGAATCACTGCGGGATATGCCGATGGCTTCACAAAACTGCCGGATCGCTGCAGGTGGATAGCCTCGTTTCCGCATGCCGGATATCGTGGGCAATCGCGGATCATCCCAGCCGTTTACCACATTTTTCTCTACCAGCTCCCGAAGTTTTCGTTTGCTGGTCACGGTATGCGAGAGGTTTAACCGGGCAAATTCAGTCTGCACCGGTTTGGCAGGCACGGGCAAGTGCTCAATCAGCCAGTCATACAGCGGACGATGATCCTGAAATTCAAGTGTACACAGGGAGTGCGTGATTTTTTCCAGCGCATCCGACAAAGGATGGGCATAGTCATACATGGGATAAATGCACCAGTCATTGCCGGTACGCTGGTGCGCAACATGGCGAATACGGTATAACACCGGATCACGCATGTTAATGTTGCCGGATTGCATATCGATACGGGCACGCAACACATGCGTTCCATCCGGAAACTCCCCTGCTTTCATACGGGCAAACAAATCCAGGTTTTCATCAGCAGGCCGATTGCGATAAGGGCTCTCGCGACCCGGTTCCTGCAACGTACCCCGATACGCACGGATCTCGTCCATGCTCAGGCTGTCAACATAAGCCAGGTTATTCTTGATAAGAAGCACTGCAAAATCATACAGCTCCTGATAATAATCAGAAGAATGTGTCATGTCACACCAGGTAAAACCGAGCCAGCGCACATCCTCAATAATGGATTGCACATACTCATCCTCTTCCTTGATGGGATTGGTATCGTCAAAACGCAAATAACAGCGCCCGGAAAACTCTTCTGCCAGGCCAAAATTCAGGCAGATGGATTTGGCATGCCCGATATGCAAATAACCATTGGGTTCTGGCGGAAACCGGGTAATCACTTCCTGGTGTTTACCACTGGCCAGCTCATCTGTTATCAGTTGTCTGATAAAGTGTATACGTTTTTCACTGATTTCGTTCATAACTCATTATCCTGGAACATCTAAAAGAAAGGGCAATCCGGTCGTGGTTTGCGGCACAGCAAACGACTCCGGATAAGTCACACTCACCAGATACAAACCATATGGTGGCGCAGTTTCAGCACCCAGTCTGCGATCTTTTGCCAGCAAAACATCGTGTACCCAGACCAGTGGCTTGCGCCCGGAACCAACGGCCATCAGAACGCCGGCAATGTTTCTGACCATATGATGCAAAAATGCATTGGCAGTAATATCGATAATGACCATATCACCTGAACGCGTCACCTGCAGATGATGCACATTCCGCATCGGCGATTTGGACTGGCACTCAACCGACCGAAAGGAGGTGAAATCCTGCTCGCCCACCAGCACTTGACTGGCTTCCTGCATGATACGGTGATCCAGCTGACGATATTGCCATGTCACATTGCCACGCAATAGTGCCGGCCTGACCGGCGTATTGTAAATCACATACCGGTAACGTCTGGCTGTGGCTGAATAGCGCGCATGAAAATCATCCGGCATTTCGCGAGCCCACTTGACACAGACATCTTTCGGCAAAAAAGAATTCGCGCCATGCACCCATGCACGCGTGGCGCGCTCTTTTTCCGCATCAAAATGCACGATCTGGGCCGATGCATGCACACCGGTATCTGTTCTGCCCGCACAAACAACACTAACCTCATGGGAGGCAACACTGGCCAGCGCATCCTCCAGCGTCTGCTGGACAGTGCGCAGACCCGTTTGCGCCTGCCAGCCATGAAAAC
>CAZDYY010000127.1:4836-5905 GCA_964509745.1 uncultured Legionella sp.
ATTCAACCATCAAGGCAACACGCATACGCAATCCCGAGTCAAAACGGCCAATGTATAACACTGTGGTGAATTTGTCCAGGTGGTTAAATAAGATCCGGTTCGGATGAAGATCTTGTTTAACGTTTTGATGATGCATGATATGCTCCGGAGCCGAATGGAGCCCCTGATTTAGATGCATAATGGAAAACCAATCAGATGAAGTTTATAACAACAACACCATTGCGCCCGTTTACATTGATACCATGTTGCATTTTTTAATCAAACTTGGCATAATTCACGCAAACCAAAAACCAACCGGAGTTAGTGATGGCAATTGAAGTGAAAGAATTAGTAAAACTGTACTCGACTACCAGCACAGAATATCAAGCTGGCGACTCATTTGAGTTGTTAAGAGACAAGGTTGCACGTGCTACAGGTAATCTGGTACATGGTGACGTTCAATCTCAGGTTACCCGGAAAAACATCGACAAGGTTGTCGAGATGTATTTAGCAGTACTAGCATCCGACTCGATATATTCCGATGATGCATCATTCAATAATTCAACTAGCCATACACACTATTTCACATCACCAGGTGCCTCCGCAAGCAGTACTCGTTATGTTGATAACAGCTGGAATACTTACAACATCGGTAATAGTTATGGTGGTCACACAACTTCTTCCAGCAACAGCGGACGAAACACCAGCACAGAAGAATACCTGATGGAAATCGGCATCGTCATCGCCATGACCGTTCTTTCCGCCATTGCTGCATACACCTTTGGCAACATGTGCTCTGAATTTGCCAATCATTTCAGCCGGTTTTCCAATAACGAAGGCTGGGCATTAGGCTCAACCCTGTTGATGGGAATGGTCACCAGTTATTGCCTGGCCATGGTTGCCCTGTATGAACTGGCCGGTGGCTTGCTGTTAACCGCAATGACTGCTGCTGCGTTTTCCAATCCTGCCGCATGGGCTGCCGCTGCCATCGCCATCAGTGCTATCCTGTTAACCCCTGTCTTTAACATGGGCATTCGTGAAGGTATTTACAGCCTGTTTTCCATGTTTGACACCCAGGCACTGGTGCCCA
>CAZDYY010000128.1:0-5902 GCA_964509745.1 uncultured Legionella sp.
CAGAACGCCACAGGCAACACCATCAATTCGATCGACGTTGGCCAGCAATATATTGATATCCAGATGCAATTCGCGGCTGGCCTGGCTGATAAAGGGTACGGTTGCATCCGTTCCTTCAAAAAACAGGCGTAACAACGGTTTGTCATTCGGCGTGTCTGACAACTGGCTGTTGATGCACGCGGGCAGTTGCGGGCTTAATTGCTTGTAGAGCATCTCGCGAGCCAGACTGTTTTTATTGCCAAATACACTGGCGAGCGCTGTATTTTCGATAATGTCACCATTTTCCATTACGGCCAGTCGATGACAAATGCGTTTTATTACGTCCATTTCATGGGTAATCAGTACGATGGTGATGCCATACATGGCATTGATTTTTTTCAGTAAACCCAGAATGGATTCTGTGGTTGCCGGATCAAGGGCTGATGTTGCTTCATCACAGAGTAAAATTTTAGGTGAACAACTGAGTGCTCGCGCAATGGCCACGCGTTGCTTTTGCCCGCCACTCAGCTGGGCAGGAAAGGCATGGATTTTGCTTTCAAGCTCAACGAGGGGCAGCAGTTCATGAATTTTGTGTTTGATGCTGGTTTCGTCAATACCCTGGATGCGCATGGGCAGGGCAATGTTGTCATATACGCTTTTGGAGTTCAGCAGATTGAATTGCTGGAATATCATGGCCATTTTGTGCCGGGCACGGCGTAAATCATGTTCGGTGAGTGCAGTCAGTTTCTCGCCATCAACATAAATATCACCTGTGTCCGGGCGTTCCAGCAAATTGATGCAGCGTAACAGGGTTGATTTTCCGGCACCACTTTTGCCAATAATGCCAAATATTTCGCCTTCCTGGATAAACAGATTGATGTTGCGTAGTGCAACATGATTTGCGTAGGATTTTGTCAGGCCAGATAGTTCAATCATCGAATAAACCCCGAATAATAATAGCTAAACCTGGGGTTTTATGCCCGCTTTAGCCGTATTTTTTGATATACAAACATCTGTTATCAAGCGCCCGCAAGCTGAGTTTTCAAATCGGCGCATTATGGATTATACAGGAGTTGACTCGATTAGCAATTATTTCAAGGCATACGCCTGCAACTGGAGAACAATTGCCGGTTTAAAACCGCCTGAATGGTGTCTGCTTCATATATGCGCCGCGCACATTGTTCCGGCAGCGGCTTGTCCCGCAGAAACAGGGACAAGGCGAAATGATCCAGGGAGTCTGGTTTGTCGTCATACATTGCCGCATCGATAAATACCACCGGTTGCTCTCCGTAGGCCGTTCTCAGGCGACAGGCAATATAGACCTCCAGCATGGCCTGCTCATCATCCTCGAGATCACTGCGATCATAGCGGCCTGAGAACAGGTATATTTCCAGGCAGTCCTCGCGTTGTGCCAGATACCCGCCATAATAGGCTGATCCATCGTATCCGTGGTGACGGACTGCCAGTGAAGGATGCCCATACCGATCTTCCCAGTTCACGTAACGGTGCAGGGATTTGTCAATGGTGTCTGATAAACCATGGTCATTAAACGTGGTCCAGAAACCATTTTTATTCCCCACAGACAGAATAAAATCAGAGCGAAGCAGCCATATTTTTTTCTCATTTTTTTGCAGGGGATGGCTCACATTGCAGATATCCTGATATACGGGGTTAATGGCGGATTCATTGGTGCGGGTATAAGCGGGGAAGACGCGCGTTATGTGGGTTCGAATCCATGCCTGGGCATAATTCAGCAAGAGGGGAGATGTTTTGGGTTTGAAAAATCCTGCCGCGGGATATGATGCCGGTCGATCCTGTACCGGCTCCGGGATGGGCAGATTTTCAAACAGCTCCCTGAGTCTGCGCCATTCCACCACAAGGCTGGCCTCGGCCAGTTGTTGACAAATGAAGCTTGATGCAATCCTCCGGCTGAAGATTTTGCTGCCAGGATAGATGATTTTTATTGCCAGTCCGTGCAATTCAATCTCTGGCGGTTCACTGCAACTGCCAAACCAGCGAAATCCGGATTCGACAGTGATTTGGTAAGTTAGCAAGCTCAGGTTGATTTGTCGCGTGAGTGCCTTGTCACCTTTAAAGAGCAGTTCAATCAGGCGCACGCCGTTTTCTGTTACCGGAGCTAAAACCGGTTGGCTGAATGTGATAACAAAATAGTCCCTGCGATCAGGATTGGACAGTTCAATTGCTTCCGGGACCACCGTAGCGGACAGGAATGCCTGTCGCAGGCTCGCAAGCAATGGAGCTGTAAATTTGTATGGATTTAATGGCATAGTTCTTTTCTATCCCTGAAACCGGCCAAAGCCTCCGGATTGGCAAGCGAGCTCAAGTTATTGACCGTCTGCCCGTGCACGACCTGGCGAACGGCCAGTTCGACGATCTTGCCGCTGATTGTGCGGGGAATGTCGTTAACTTGCAGGATTTTGGCTGGAACGTGCCTTGGTGATGCATTGGTGCGGATGGTTTTACGGATGGTGGTCTCAAGTTCCGGGGAGAGATGTTCACCTTCCCGCAGTTTCACAAACAGTACAACCCGAACGTCATTTTGCCAGTCCTGGCCAACTACTACACTGTCCAGTATGGCCGGGATCTTTTCCACCTGCCGATAAATTTCTGCTGTGCCGATGCGAACACCACCGGGATTTAATACAGCATCCGAGCGGCCATAAATAATGACGCCATGCCTTGCAGTGATTTCAGCAAAATCACCGTGTGCCCAAACGCCTGGAAAACGGGAAAAATAGGCTTTTTTGTAGTTGATTTTATCGGGATCGTTCCAGAAACCAATGGGCATGGATGGAAAGGGTCTGGTGCAGACCAGCTCGCCCCGGGCCTCGTGCACAGGGTGGCCTGCATCGTCATATATATCAATACTCATCCCGAGGCCCGCGCACTGTAACTCACCGCGATAGATGGGAAGAATCGGGTTGCCCAGGGCAAAACAGGAAACAATGTCTGTTCCGCCGGAAATCGAGCAGAGCGGGATGCCCGGTTTAATCTGCCGGTTTACAAAGTCGTATTGTTCGGGCAGCAGGGGCGAGCCGGTGGACAGAATGCAGCGCAGGCGCTGCATCGGAAATTCTCTGGCCGGTTCAAGACCGGCATGTTCTATAGACGCCAGAAATTTGGGGCTGGTGCCAAATACGGTGATGTGTTCATCCTCAATCAGCTGAAACAGCCGTTTTTCATCCGGGAAGGAGGGCGAGCCCTCGTACAGGGTAATGGTGGCGCCCAGCGCAAGTGTTGAAACCATCCAGTTCCACATCATCCAGCCACAGGTGGTGTAAAAAAACAGATTGTCGGTGCTGTGGATGTCTGTATGCAGCCCCAGTTCCTTTACATGCTGCAACAGCGTACCACCGGTACTGTGGATGATACATTTGGGTTTGCCGGTGGTTCCCGAGGAAAAGAGGATATAGAGCGGGTGGTTAAAGGGAAAGTCCGGAAATGTCAGTTCGGCATGATGGCTGGTAAACTGGTCCCAGTGAATAGCGCAGGGCAGTTGTGCCAGATCCGGTGGATTGTTAATGACAGGACAGATAACAATTTGAACCAGACCGGGCAGCATGGCGCTGATCTGCTGGATTTTGGAGAGTTCATGATGGGTTTTGCCCTGGTAATCATGACCATCACAAACAAATAAAACTTTTGGCTCGATTTGGCCGAGACGATCAACCGCGGCACTTGCACCGAAATCAGAAGAACACGATGACCAGATCGCACCAATAGATGCCGTGGCCAGCATGGCAATGACGGTATAATCCACATTGGGCATGATGGCTGCCACGCGATCACCGGCAACAACCCCGGCCTGTTTCAGGCCCGCTGCACACTGGCCGACCTTGTGTCTGAGCTCGCGATAGGTCAGTTCACGCCGTGTACCACGTTCATCAAGGCTGACAATGGCAGGATGGTCATCCTGGCCAGAGAGTAATTGCCGGGCAAAGTTGAACGTTGCACCGTTAAACCATTGTGCATCCATCATGTCACTGTAATCATTCAGGATTTGTCTGGCGGGTGTTTCAAAGCGGATATTGAAGTAGTCACATAATGATGGCCAGAATTGTTCAGGGTGTTGCACAGACCAGGCGTGTAATGCGTCGTAGTCGGCAAAATTCTGCTGATGTGCGGTTTCTGCAAAGCGCATGAATTGCCACATGTGGGTTGTTTGGGGGTGGTGGGGTGTCCATATTGCTGAGTTCATTAGCTGTTATCCCTGGGTTCATTGTTATCCATATGCGCTTGTGGCGCCTTTAGTGGATTATGCTCCGTTCTATTTCCAAAACAAACTGTCCGGATAGTGTTTTTTATTGTGTGTTGCAATCTGGTGATTATTTGCGCGTGCCGTTTCTGCAATAATGCAATCGACGATAGACAGGGTAACGCCCCTTTGCCGATTTTGGAAACGATATACACCAGCTTTTTTAGCAATGTCCGTTGTAACGTGTTCAATGTGACAGGCTTGTATAAAATTGCTGGTAGCCAGCTCCTCATCTGGACGCATGCCTGCATATAATTCATAGACTGAGAGGATGCTTAGAAAAGCAATACTGTTTTCTAGCAAGGGGATGATGATGGAAGATTTACCACGTAAAAAATCGATAACATAGTCTGTATCCAGTAAAACGGTTTGCATGCGCTGGTTATCCTTTTTTTGTTGGATTATTGCTTGTAACACAGGGGCGATCGTCTTTCCGGCGAAGATCGTTAACAATATCCGTGCTGCTACCGTCTCGTTCACCCCATTTTCCAAAGCTTTGAATAGCTTTTTTGATGCGATGGTGTTGAATATACTCAACCAGCGCTTCTTCGACAATAGCACTGAAATTTGTGGAAATCTCCCCTGCTTCCTTTGCTACGTTTTCATCGATGGAAATGGTTTTTTTAATGGCGCCCATAATGTTATGCCTTATTGGTGATACTTTATTGTAGTATAGCATGGTATTACTAAAGATGGAGATCGCAGTTTTAATCACATCCAAACCAGCTTGCGGATGATGTAGCATGGCTGATCCATGATCATTGCTGCGAAAGGTTATCTGTGGGATAATTTTTTTTTAATTTCGCACATCTCACACAGGTGAACCAATGGAAGACAACAAGCAAAAGGCACTGAGTGCTGCTCTCGCACAAATAGAACGACAATTTGGTAAAGGTTCAGTCATGCGCATGGGGGATAGTAACCTTGGGCGTGATATTGAAGCCATTTCAACTGGCTCTCTTGGTCTGGATATTGCACTGGGAATAGGCGGGCTGCCCAAAGGACGTGTGATTGAGATTTATGGTCCTGAATCTTCCGGTAAAACAACATTAACCTTGCAAGTGATTGCTGAATGCCAGAAGAATGGTGGCACAGCGGCGTTTATCGATGCTGAACATGCCCTTGACCCGGGCTATGCGGAAAAACTGGGTGTTAAAGTTGAGGATCTGTTGATCTCCCAGCCTGATACAGGTGAGCAGGCACTGGAAATTACCGATATGCTGGTGCGTTCGGCAGCGGTTGATGTGGTAATCGTAGACTCGGTGGCAGCATTGACACCCAAAGCAGAAATTGAAGGTGAAATGGGGGATACGCATGTGGGTTTGCAGGCACGGCTCATGTCACAAGCCTTGCGCAAGTTAACGGCCAATATCAAGCGTTCCAATACGCTGGTGATTTTTATTAACCAGATTCGTATGAAAATTGGGGTGATGTTTGGCAGTCCTGAAACCACGACAGGTGGTAATGCACTGAAGTTTTATGCGTCTGTGCGTCTGGATATCCGTCGTACCGGTTCGATTAAAAAGGGTGAAGAGGTTGTCGGCAGTGAAACCCGGGTGAAAGTGGTCAAGAACAAGGTCGCTCCGCCGTTTAAACAGGCCGAGTTTGATATTTTGTATAACGAAGGCATTTCACGTGAAAGTGAAA
>CAZDYY010000129.1:0-3095 GCA_964509745.1 uncultured Legionella sp.
ATGTTTTTAAAGGCGGGGAAACAAGGCTTGCAATGTCGCGCTCCCGGGCAATAAAATCAGTCGGTTGCAACGGTGGATTTCGGTTAATATCACGCCGGGCCACCAGCACCTTTGCAATCGCACGAACTTTAAACCAGACTGCAATGCGGTGCTGGTCATGGATCAGCCAGACACAAATCCGTTTTGCAGCAGGATAGTGGACCTGCATGCTGGTGGTGAATTCATTCAGGGCATAGTCGGACGCCTTGACCCGGGATATGGGCGTTATCCGGAGACGAAGATAGTGAGGTCCCAGTTTGTTGTTCAGAGCTGTTTGCGCTTTTTCAACCAGCAAATCTCCCGGGGTTTGCGCATGACAGATCCCGGCGAAGAGCAAGATGCCGGCCATCAGGATGTGGTTGATACTAACTGCGAATTTCATTGGTCATTTTTTCCAGTTCATCCGCAATTTGTACGGCTTTGGCATTTAATTGGTAGATTCGTTGCGCCATGGTCAATTGCATCAGGGTATTCACCATGTCGACGTTTGATCCTTCGATTTGCTTTTGCAGCAACTGTCCCATGCCGCTGTTGCCGGGATTATCAATAACGGCATCTCCGGTTTTTTCAGTGGGAGTATATAGACCGGAACCAAGGGCATTCAGGGATTCCGGATCCATAAATTTTGCCAGCTGAATGGTTCCCAGCAGTTGCGGTTCTGATTCGTCAGCGAGTATGGCCTCGACATCACCATTTTGTTGAATTTTGATTTCGACGAAATCTTCCGGGATTTGTATGTTGTCAGCCAGCCGCAGGCCATCTTGAGTTGCCAGATACCGATCGCTGTCAATCGTCAAACTGGAGTTTCGGGTGTATGCAATGTTTCCGTCGGTGTTGATCACCTGAAAAAATCCGCTGCCGTTTATCGCGACATCATTCCAGTTGCTGGTGGGTTTCAGTGGACCGCTGCTGAAGTCTCTTGATGAACTGTGTACGGCGGTGCCAAGGCCAATTTTTCCTGCTGTTAGCGTGCTGGTACCATCGATTGTCTGATAGAGGGCATCTTCAAACGTGAGCCTGGTGGCTTTATAATTAGGGGTGTTCAGATTGGCAAGATCATGGGCGATTTTGTCAATGTAATATTCTTCAGATTTTAATCCGCTTGCCGCAATGGCCAGAGCATCAGACATTGCCTTCTCCCAGTTGATTAATTGCACTCGACAGCAGATTGTCAGCTGTTCGCATGACACGTTGTGTGGCTTCAAAATGCCGCGATATTTTGATCATGTTCATCATTTCGTCCGTGGATTTAACGCTGGATTGTTCAAGGTAGCCTTGCAGGATGCGGGTGGTGTGATCAGCCGGCAAAGGTGATTCAATTCCTTCATAAAGCCCTTGTCCCAGATAACGCAATGCATCGGGATTTGTGAAATTAACGACGTTGATCTGGTCGGTCTTCTGGTTGTCGATGTACAGGTTTCCACGTATATCGATGGTAAATGCATTGTCGTCCACTTTCACCGCACCTCCCTGACCGAGTAGTCTGGCACCGGTCAATGTCGCCAGTTCACCGTGCTCATTGACATGAAAATCACCGCGGCGTGTGTAGAAAATGCCTTCATCGGTTTGTACTTCAAAAAATCCATCGCCTGACAACGCCAGTTCGTGTGGTTGATTTGACTGTACAAATGTTCCCTGAACATGCTGGGCAGTCAGTTGCATGGACTGGCTGACTGTACTCATCTGTGCCTGCAGTTGTTCGTCAAAACCCGAACTTTCAATCAGTTGTCGTTTATAGCCGGGTGTTTGCATATTGCTGACGTTCTGGCTGATGGATTGCAGGCGCAATTGATCTTGCAGCATGGCGACCTGTGCAGCAGTAATCGCGTCTAGCATGGTTGCTCCCCTGTGACAATTCCAAAGGATTCTATCTGGATATTTACCGGGATCTCGTTCATGCCCAGCACGGTCAAATGAGGAATTACCCGCTGGGTTAATTGCTTGATATGCCGGCGCAACAGTGATGAACACAATAATACAGGTCGTTTGCGTTCGGTCAGCATGCGTTCGACCTGATGGGCCAGTGAGGTAATCAATCCTTCAGTCAGCGCAGGTTCCAGTGCCAGTTGTTGATTGCTGATGCTCGCACAGAGTTTTTGTTCCAGCGGTGGCGCAAGCGTCATGACGGGCAAATTGTTCTGGTTTGACAACAGTTTCTGGCAAATGGGTGTGGCAAGGCGTGCCCTGACCAGTTCGGTTAACCGGGGAGTATCGGTGATGGTTTTGCCGTGTTCCAGCAAGACGTCAAGAATGGTTGTCATAAACCGGATGGATACTTTTTCCTGCAGCAAATTTTGCAGGATTCGTTGAACGTGTCCAAACGGGAGCATCGCTGGAATCAGTTCATCACGCAAGGTGCAGACAGCTGGTTGTGCCAGCAGGGTTTCCGTTTGTGCGCGTGTCAGCAGGTCGGGAAGATTGTTTTGTACAATGTCGCTGATGTGGGCAGTCAGAACTGCCAGAGGTTGTTGTACCGAATAATCTGACGATAGTGTTTGATCAACCGGAACCCAGGTGGCAGGTAATCCATACCCTGGCGCGCGTACGTTAATCCCGTCAGACAATGATTCTGCAGCAGGCTTCAGGGCAATGGCCAACAGTTTGTCCATATACAACTGATTGATGCCTTGTTGATTGCCTTGAACGTATACAGCATAAAAGGGGTAATTCATTTTTTTGTCTGCACGCAACTTGACTTCGGGCATGACGAATCCAAGGTCAAATGCCAGGCGTTCACGCAGTTGCTGGATGTGGTGCAAGAACGCTTGTTCCTGTTGAGCCAGTTCATCAAATAACACCGGGTTCAGGGCAATTTCGACCGGATAAATGCGGATTTTTTCGTACAGTGACGCATGGTTAATATCCTGAGTGTCAGTTGTTTGTTGTTTGGCGCGGGTGGCATAAAAAGCAGCGATAGCAAACAGGATAAATATGACCATGACCGGGATCACAGGGATCCCTTTTAAAAACAGCAGACCCAGCAAACAAGTGCAGACCATCAGTAAACTTTTGGGATAGGCAGAGATCTGCCTTGCCACTTCTCTGCCCAGATGTGC
>CAZDYY010000129.1:3105-5880 GCA_964509745.1 uncultured Legionella sp.
CATCTGTTGCTGCACGGGTGACAATGATTCCGGTAGCCATGGAAATGGTCAGCGCCGGGATTTGCGTAATCAGACCATCGCCAACCGTCAACAGTGCATAGGTATGAATCGACTCCCCAACGCTCATGCCTTTTTGTGCCATGCCAATCGCAAAACCACCAATGATATCGACCAGAATAATCAGCACACCGGCAATGGCATCGCCTTTGACAAATTTGCTTGCACCATCCATTGCACCATAAAAGTTGGCTTCCTTTTCAATTTGTGCCCGTCGGAATTTTGCATCGTCCTGGGAGATAATCCCCATATTCAAATCAGCGTCAATGCTCATTTGTTTGCCGGGCATGCTGTCCAGCGTAAACCGCGCAGCTACTTCAGCGACGCGTTGTGCTCCGTTGGTGATAACCACGTATTGAACAATAATCAGAATCAAAAACACCACCAGTCCCATGACATAATTATCATGAATGACGTATTGCCCAATCGCACCAATGACACGCCCGGCATCTCCATTACCCAGAATCAGCCGTGTTGCTGAAATGTTCAGGGCCAGTCGAAACAGGGTCGACATCAGCAGCAGGGCGGGGAAGGTTGAGAAACTCAAGGGTTTGTCGGTATAGAACGTCAGCAGCAGAATGGTTAACGCCCAGCTGAAGTTGGTAATCAGTAAAAAATCGAGAATACCGGGTGCAACAGGAATAAATAAAATCAGTAAAATTGCCGTAGCAAAGCCAATCATCACCAGTTCGCTGCTGTTCTTGAAGTACTTTGTCATGCCATTCCATTTTCCATTATTGACAACAGATCATCCATGCGAAGATATTTTCCATAGTATCGCTAATTTGAAATTTGTGCGGCGCATTAAAGCAAAAATGATTTGTGGAAGCAAGAGATTTTCAGCGTCTTGAATTAATGACTACTTGCTTTGCCGATAAATGTCTCGAAACACAGCCGCCACCACAGGAAAATGCTCCCGGTTTATCGTTTGGTTCAAACTTGCAGTCATAAACAACAAACGAGCCAGTGTCTGGTTTTCAATAATCGGCACATGGTATCGGTCTGCCAGTGATTGCACCTGTCTCACCAGTTCTCCCTGGGCCTTGCACACCACTTTCGGGGCGGGCATCACGCCACGGTCATAGGTTAATGCAACAGCATGCTGTGGGGAATCGGTGATCACGACATCGGCTGTTTTGATTTGTTCAAGTGAGGCCGTTTTCTGGCGTAGCTGATGTTGTAATTGCCTGATTTTTGCCTTGATTTTTGGGTCACCTTCACGCTGGCGATACTCTTCTTTCAGTTCATGTTTGCTCATGCGGTTGTCTTTGGCGAATTTCCAGCGGGTATAGAGCTTGTCTATCATTGCCACTGTCAAAAGCAGAACGGACAATTGCAACGTTACCCTGGAAAACAGTTTGATGAGCAGGGAAGGCCAGTTATCCGGACGGGTTTTAATAAAACCCATGACAGTTGGTAGTTCATGTTTCAAACTGATATACATCAGCAGGACCACCAGTGTCAGTTTAAGGCTGTTTTTCCCTGCATCAAACAGCATTTTGGAAGAAAACAGGCGTTTGAATCCTGATGCTATATTGATTCGTTTAAATTCAGGAGCCAACGGTTTGCCAGACCAGACAAACCCGGTTTGTGCGATCGTTGATACCATGATGGTGATTATTCCTGCCAAAGCAAAGGGGAGCCATAGAATCACAAGATGTGTGAGCAGGAATTGTTGCAGGCGGGTGATGGAATCCACGCTGAAGGGGATGCGCGTGGTGACTGACAGCAATTGCCGGATCAATTGCCTGATATGCAAAAGACTTGCTGGCAATAATGCAATCCCGGCGCCAGACAACACCAGCATGAATACACTGGTGGTTAATTCGTTACTTTTACTAACGCTCCCTTGTTCTTTGGCTTTTTGTAATTTATAGTGGGTGGCTTTTTCAGTTTTATCGCTCATGCCATTGTCCTGGTCCAGGTTTGAAACAGCGTAGTAAAGAGGTAATCCATGAATGGATTTACACAGGTTAACAGCAGCGCGAAAATAAAAAATCCCAGCATGATTTTAACCGGCAGGATTAAGAACCAGATATTGATTTGCGGCATATTCCGCGCAAGCAGTGCTCCGGCAAGATCAATCAACAACAGACTAATGACCACCGGACTCGCCAGCATGATTGCAAGGGTAAACATCATGGTACATTGCATTAATGTTGGTGCGTATCCGTTTAACAAGGCCAATTGTCCCGGAGCAATGACCTGAAAAGACAGCACAAGCCCTTGCACCAGTTTAAGATGACCGCCTGTGGCAAAAAAAAATATGACAGCCAGCATCATCAGCAATCGCGCACTCAAGGGTTCACTGGCATGCGAGGCAGGATTGAAGATTGCCAGTGAATTTAACCCGGTTTGATCATCCAGCAATTGTCCGGCGATTTGAAACACAGCAAAGGCGGCATATAGTCCCAGTGACAGGATTAAGCCATTGCTGAATTCGGCAATACTGCTCATGAGTAAAGATATTTCATTCGAAGGCAATACCGGTATGGGCAGTGTGGCAACGATGAGCGTACTCATGATCAATACCAGCAGCAGCCGTGCGTGGATGGGTAATACGCGGATGGCTTCTATGGGTGATAACAAGAGCACGGTCCCCAGACGGATGGCGACCAGAAACGTGGTGGTCAATGGAGCGGTGGCAATGGTTATCATCCCAGTGCGTCCGGGATGCCTGTAATGACTGTTCTGGAAAAATCCACCATCGAGTGCAAC
>CAZDYY010000130.1:0-5803 GCA_964509745.1 uncultured Legionella sp.
GGCCATGGACTGTACACATTACTTCCATGCCTTTTGACGAAGCAGTACAAAAAATATTAACCGGCCTTTTCTTTATTGGCACCATCATCTTTGGTATGGCAGGCGTGATATGGGTTACCCTGCAAAGAATCAAGACAAAACCAGTGCCACCGGCTTTGGTTGCATCGGTATTTTTGGCACTACCGTATGCGCATTATGCATTTTCCCGCGCAGACCTGGATCACCTGTCATTTGGTATATTCCCCCTGCTTACAGGCTGTCTTGTTATTCTGTCAACAACGAAAGCCACCATCAAATGGCCTTTGACTATCCTGCTCTGTATCGCCAGCATCTGGTGCACACATACTCGCCAGCCAGGCTGGCAATGCCGTGTCAGCAAACAATGTAGCACCATCGAAATTTCTGGCAGCAAAATACAGGTGGACACCGGCACAGCCAGAGATATCAATCTGCTTCGTCAATTGTCCAGACACTACACCCCAAATGGACAGAACTTTATTGCAACACCGTTCTGGCCCGGAGCATATGCTCTCATGGAGCGCAAATCACCCATGTGGGAAATTTACGCCTTCTTTCAACACCCGGCAGCATTTGAAGAAAAAGAGATTGAACGAATCAAGGCATCCAAACCAGAATTTGCTCTTGTATTTGATTTTCCGCTGGACGGGCGGGAAGCATTACGCTTTAAAAATTCCCACCCGCTCATTCATCAGTATATTCTGGATCACTTTAATCCCGTTCCGGATACGATTAGCACATCTTATCAGCTATATATTGCAAAACGGCGAACGTAAATGTGTACAGTGAATTGCGTACAGTCAAACTATACACAATTCGCAAATCGAAGTTTATACACATTGGTTGTCCAGTTAAATGAACCGGAAGATAAAAGAAATTGATTCGTATACCAAAAGGTACAATCATCTGAAGGATCAATAGCCATACTGCTATAATCACCCCACCGGGTTAAGTTAATTTGCGATCCAAGTCCAATTAAATGGGTTGCATTTTGCATTGTGCCGGATGGATCTGCCGGAGCTCGTCCAGTAAAATTAATTGTAGGATACTCACTTGAACTTGATTCACTAAATCCCAAAAGAATATTCCCAAGTTTATCGGTTGCAATACTGCCCATAAAACGGCTGTTTGAATCGGGGGCATATGTGCCCTGCTGAGCCAGCGTCGGAACATAAGTCGAGTTATTGGGAATGGTAAACTGGTACCAGCGAATTGCTGAAGGCTGACTCGAAGGACCCAATATTGAATGATTCACGACCAGCATTGCATTGGCGCTGAACTGACGAAATGACAACCGATACATTAACCGGTCACCCAAACTGTCCAGTCTTGTTGCTGTCCCCAGCTGAGGAATACAGGGAGTACCACTGTTACATGCAGGTGTAAACGGCGTTATGCCAGAAATAGTAGTGGGACCCTGAAAAACACTTGAGGAAGGCGTAGTCCAGTTGACAAAAAATCTAGAATATTTAACCGCCCCGTTATCATCAAAATCCATAAAATATTCAGGGCTTCCTGCAGGTGGAAGCGTCGAACCATCCAAATCAGCAGGCAATAACGATCCCTCGGTACTCGACAATTGATGACATTGTGCTGTTGCACATCGATTGGCAAGCATTGATGCGCGATCAAGGGCACAAGCCTGCGGCCCAAGAAAAGCCCCGGTATTTGCATTGAACATATTCACCGTAAGATAGTACGCGTCTGGCCAGACGCTCAGCTTGGGATAATCATTAAAGTCAGTGAACTGAAAAGCATAACGGTTGTATGCACCTGTAGCGTCAGAATTTTGCGATACAGCAACGCACTGATAAAACGGGGCAACCGGATTACCTGAATTATCAACATTAAACGCCAACTGGGTCATAACCCAACGGTTAGCCATCTGATCATATTTTACAATCGGATCACCCTGGTTTGTTGTTTCACAAAGTCCACCAAACCCTCGCCATAATGTATTTCCTGGTACAGGTCCATAAATCAGGTTTCCTGATTTGTTAAACACAGCAAAAGAAGCATTAACCCATTGAACATATTGCGAAATCCCGACAGAGCCATTAGTATCCGGAGGAGCATAGGACACCGAAAAGCCATAATTACCTTGTCCAATCCCAGGAAAGGCAGCAAGTAAATTAAATGTGGGTGTTGCGACTGATTCAGACACTTCCATTATCTCCCGGGAGCGTTCATCAGTGTTGTTAATTTTCACAGGAGGCAGATGGCGTAAAGGGATGATATGATGCCCTTCAGGTAATAGATAATATTCAGGCTGGATGCTGGATAAAGGTTCTGATGTATCATGCCTCGCTGCCTTGATTATGCTAATACCATTACCATGATGTGACTGGCTATGTACTGGCATCATCCATGTACTTAAAATCCCCAACAGTACAACTCCGCTATTTTTCATCGAATCCATGATTTGAAACCCTGTTAAATAAAATTAAATCGTAACGACTCGTACGCTAAATTAAAATATAAAGTTGCTCCATCGTGCAATCACTATGATATTTCCAGCCGCCTCGTCGTTTCCCGCAATACCTCATTCACCCTGAATCTGGGCTGCCAGCCCAACAGTTCGCGTGCCTTGCCAATATCAACCTGCAGTGACCCGCACAATCGTGCAGAAAAATCCCCTTTCCCCAGTGCATTTGCCAGGCCGTTCAAGATCCAGACCGGCACGGGTAGCAATATTGATTGTCGAGTAAAATAACCCCGCAATTTTTTCAACAATTCAGCGGTTGACAGATCATCACCATCACTTACCAGAAAAATCTGGTTGGCTGCGCGGGGATGGGTCAAACACGTCGTTATTAAATCGACCAGATTATCGACTGACACAAAACTTCGTTTATTATTGACCAGACCAAGGGGCAGCGGGATGCCCTTGTCCAGCCATTTCATCATGCTGGCAAAATTACCCTTCACACCGGGACCATACACCAGCACGGGGCGAATGATCACAACCTCCATACCAGTGTCTCTGGCCAATGCCAGCAAACCCTGTTCTGCTTCATATTTTGACAAGGCATAAAAGTCGGTGGGTATGTGGACATCGTCCTCGCGAAATGGATTGCCGGGCGTGGTTAGTTCACCATTTACCTTGATGGTACTCAGATAAATAAAACGTTTCACACCAGCCGCTGCCGCCTGGCGAGCCAGATTCAGTGTTCCTTCTACATTGACCTGACGATCCTCTGCCAGTGGATCAGGCGATTGCTCGTTCATTACATGCACGCGTGCTGCAGCATGAATGACGACACTGCAACCGTCCAGCGCATCCTGCCATTGTGTCTGTGCCGAAATATCGCCAACGGGAATCCGCGCGGTGCGTTTGTCAATATCAGCCGAAACCGTTTTCCTGACTGCGAGTCTCAGTGTGGCACTGGTATTTGCCAGCAAGTAATCCACCAGCTTTTTACCGACAAATCCGGTGGAGCCGGTAATGAGTATATTCATGGTTGCCTGATTCAAAGGAAGGAACTCGTCACCCCTCACTGCGTTCGGGATGACGATGAATAGACGTCAAATATTTCCGTCTACAAAAGCGCTCAGCTCAGACTTGGTCATCAAGCCCATTTTGGTGGCTTCCACCTGGCCATTCTTGAACAGAATCAGTGTTGGAATACTCATCACACCATATTGTGAGGGTGTTTTTGAATTTTCATCGATGTTAATTTTGACGAAATTCACTTTATCGTGATGGCTTTCAGCGACTTCGTTAAATACTGGTGTCAGTGCGCGGCAGGGACCACACCATTCGGCCCAGAAATCAACCAGCACTGGCTTGCTTGACTTCAAAACATCCTGCTCAAAACTCGCATCAGTTACTGCTTTGGTATGTGCACTCATGTAAAACTCCCGGTTTATTGAAAAATGGATTATAAATCACCTGCAACGGCTTGCAATACACCAAGCGCCACAATCGCTGCTGTTTCAGTGCGTAATATTCTTGGCCCCAGACACAATGATTGATAGCCAGCGGCATGTGCCAGCTGGACCTCTTCATCGCTCAAGCCTCCTTCCGGGCCAATCAGCAAGGCAATATCTCCAGAGGCAAACGAACAATCTCGCCATGATTTGGCGGCTCTGGGATGCAGGACCAGTTTAATACCAGCGTCGCAGGCTTGCAAATAATCTTCAAGCGAGCTGGCAGGATGGATAACGGGCACGTAATTTCGTCCGGATTGCTCGCATGCAGCAATCGCGATGGCCTGCCACTGGGCCTGTTTTTTGGCAAGCCGTTCAGCGTCCAGCCTGACCACGCAATGCGCTGTAAACAACGGTGTAATACTGGTCACACCCAGCTCGACTGCTTTCTGAATCACCCACTCCATGCGATCTCCTTTCGAGATGGCCTGTGCCAAATGTAATCTGCGTGACGATTCGCGGTTAACATCCTGTACCCCGGTGATGCTCACCACGACCTTTTTTTTCTGGACACGTGCAATGCTGGCAGAAAATTCGCGGTTATCACCACAAAACAGGGTGAGTTCATCCCCTGGTTGCATGCGCAGCACCACACCGACGTGTTGACTGGCCGTTGATGACAACTCCAGCAAGTCGCCCACGGTATAGTGACCAGGCTGGTAAATCCGTATCGTTCGCACCCAAAGCCTCATTAATTATTGTGTTTGCCATTATATCAATAATTCCTGTGCCTTGTGTTAAAATAACCGCTTTTCCAACACGTCGAGAGTTAAAACAACATGACCACAACACGTATCGAAACAGACAGCATGGGCGAAATCCCGGTCGCTTGTGACAAATACTGGGGCGCGCAAACCGAACGTTCCCTGCATCACTTCAATATTGGCAGTGACATCATGCCTCGCGAAGTCACCCACGCATTTGGCATCCTGAAAAAAGCTGCAGCACTCACCAACCTTGAGCTGGGCAAGTTATCACAGGACAAGGCTGACTTGATTGTCAAGGCAGCAGATGAAGTGATTGGCGGTAAACTGGATGCGCATTTTCCCCTGCACGTCTGGCAGACAGGCAGCGGCACCCAGTCCAATATGAATGCCAATGAAGTGATCTCCAACCGTGCAATTGAAATGGCCGGTGGCAAACAAGGCAGCAAGTCGCCTGTTCATCCCAATGATGATGTCAACATGTCCCAGTCATCCAATGACACGTTTCCAACCGCAATGCATATTGCAGCAGCCCTTGCCTTCAAACAAAAATTAATCCCGTCTGTTCGTGGACTTCGTGATGGTCTGGCCGTCAAGATGAAGGCTTTTCAGGATATCGTGAAAATAGGCCGCACCCATTTGCAGGATGCCGTACCGTTGACCCTTGGACAGGAATTTTCAGGTTATGTTGCACAACTTGATGCATGTCTGATGCGACTTGAGCAAGTCTTGCCTGAACTCTATGAACTGGCACTGGGTGGAACCGCTGTCGGTACCGGATTAAATACCCATCCTGAGTTTGCAGTAAAATCCGCAGCCCACATTGCCAAAATCACCGGGATGCCCTTTGTAACAGCCCCGAATAAATTTGCCGCCCTTGCCGCACACGAACCACTGGTCATGGCACACAGCGCATTAAAAACACTGGCTTGCGCCCTGATGAAAATTGCCAATGACGTGCGCTGGCTTGGGTCAGGCCCGCGCTGTGGTATTGGTGAACTCATCCTGCCTGAAAATGAGCCGGGTTCATCCATCATGCCAGGCAAAGTCAACCCGACCCAGGCAGAAGCCATGACCATGGTATGCGCCCAGGTGATTGGCAATGACACCACCGTTGCAATTGCTGACAGCCAGGGGAATTTCGAGCTGAA
>CAZDYY010000131.1:0-5790 GCA_964509745.1 uncultured Legionella sp.
GTTTCAGTGTTGGATATCACCTTTACTATATGTGTAGTGGCTTGCAAGAAACCTTCCGTCAGGGTACTGGTTATTCCTGTTGCTTTTGTTCCCAGGGTTAACCATTTGCTGTTTGCGATGGCGCGCCATGATTCTATTGTCTGTGCTATCTGGTTGTAATATGGTTCCAGTTGATCCAGCAGTGCGACAGAGAATAATCCCTGCCTTAAACCGGTCAGCTCTTCAAGTGTTTCCAGAAATTGAATTAATTCAGGTAATTGATGACCTTTGAAGTGATTTATTTTTTCGACCACCTTAGGGTAGGCCAGTTCTGAGCTTTGTTTGAATTCTTTTGCCAGGGTTGCAAGCAGGTTATCCTGAATTAAATACAGGGCCAGCTTGCCAATGGCGTTAATTTTACTGATCTGTGTTTGTCCAAGGTTGTTCAGCAAGCGCTTGAGTGTTTGTGCTTTTTCTTCCAGCTCCCTGTTTGACGGGTCGCAGTCAATCGTCCAGTCATTGTCTACAATGCATTCCCGGGCTTCGCGCAGCAGATCAGGCGTTAACTGCACGGCCCGGCTGACGATGTCCAGGGCACTGGATCGATCCGGGAAAAAATTCTGAATCGCAACGCGATTGGTTCGATATATGTCAAGTGCCATGCCCAACAGGTCGTCCATGTTGTTATATGCCATGGACAGTGCCGGTACATCTACCGGAATGTTGACCTGTTGCAGTTGATGTAGCGAAATATCCTGGTGTGGATTCGTGCTGGTGGCGAGTTGCCGGATCAGATAGCCTGTGGTTAACATCGGGGCAATCAGGGGTTTTAATAATTCTGTGATGGCGGGCGTGCTGTGATTCAGTAATTGCAAGCGCTGGTACAATGTCATTATTTTGGGCAACAGCCGGGTGAGCATCTGGTACAAAATTGTCGTTGTCGGTGTTTCATCGCGAATATCTGTTTGTTCCAGTTCAATGAACGTGGCGCGCAGGGATTGCAGGGTGACCAGTATATCCTGAATTGTCTGGTTGCTTTGTGTCACCGGGTTATCCGGGTTTTCGGGGTCTGAAAAATAATTACAAACGTCTGCTGCAAACAGGCTTCGATCAGTGAGTTTTTTCTTGATTGCTGTGGAGATGTTTAAACACATTTCCGGAATTTTCAACTGGATTAACGCGTAAAAAACCGGGAAGAGATGCTGGTCACGCAGGATGGTGATGTTTTCTTCTGCCCAGAGATATGAGCCCGTGCCGATGAGGCTTCGTTGATAACGCTCAGGGGGTGTTTCCTGATGCAGCGAATCAAGCCAGGGTTTGGCATTGGTTTTATACGTGGCAGAAAGGATATTCACCAGATGCAGAAAGAAAAATATTTCAGGACAAGTAATATACAGAAAACTGGTACCTGCCACGACTGCAAGTTCTGCCGCTTCATCATTATCACCGCCGTTGGCAGACAGGGGTTTTTCGTATGCTGAGTACATCAGACGACCTCAATGTTGCGTAATCTGCGTATTGTACCATAGTTTTGTTTGGTTGTTAATATTTAATACACTATGAGTATGTTTGTGTCTTTCATGTTGTATCCCGCGGTCATACCGCGGGGATGTGATGGGTAAATGCAGTTAAATATCAATATTTTCCGCATCCAGTGCATTGTCCTCAATAAAATCGCGTCGAGGCTCAACCTGATCACCCATCAGGGTCGTGAATATTTCATCCGCAGCAACGGCATCTTCAATGGTGACCTGCAACATGCGGCGTACATCCGGATCCATGGTGGTTTCCCAGAGCTGATCCGGGTTCATCTCTCCAAGACCTTTATATCGCTGGATGGTTTGTCCGCGCTTTGCTTCGTCCATCAGCCAGTTCAAGGCCTGTTCAAAGCTCGTGACAGCCTGGGTTTTTTCTCCGCGTTTGACCATGGCGCCGTCTTCAACCAGCGTTATCAATTTATTATTGATACTGATCATTTCACGGTAGTCATTGGATGAAAACAGTTCGGCATTCAGTAATATCGTGTGCTGTGTGCCGTGTTGATCCATTGTTACCCGGGGAACATAATGGTTTGTTTCAGGACTGTGTTTGACGTAAACCGAGAATTTCTGGGTCTTGCTATCCAGGGCCTGTAAGCTGGCCTGGAGTTTGTCTGCCCATTCCTGTACGCGTTGTTCGTTATCAAAGTCGGCGGGTTGCAAGCCGGGCATGCATGCAACTTGCTTGATGATGTCGTAATTGTAACGGCGCGCATAGCGTTTGATAATTTTTTCCATTTGCTGATACTGGAGCACCAGCTCGCCCAGCGCCATTGCAGTGATAGCCGGTGCGCCAGGGGACGGGAAGAACGCTGCGCCATCCATTGCACTTTGGGTCAGGTGTTCATATAACGCATCGTCATCTTTCACATATTGTTCCTGCTTGCCCTGTTTGACTTTATACAAGGGGGGCTGGGCAATATAGATGTAGCCGCGTTTGATCAATTCAGGGGTTTGCCGATAGAAAAACGTCAGCAGCAACGTACGGATGTGTGAACCGTCGACGTCGGCGTCGGTCATGATGATGATGCGATGGTAACGGACTTTATCCGGATCATATTCATCAGGACCAATGCCGCAGCCCAGGGCTGTGATTAACGTTGCCACTTCCTGGGAAGCGAGCATTTTATCAAAGCGGGCTTTTTCAACGTTTAAAATTTTACCCTTGAGCGGTAAAATGGCCTGGAATTTGCGATTGCGTCCCTGTTTGGCGGAACCTCCCGCCGAATCTCCCTCAACCAGATATAATTCTGAAAGTGCCGGGTCTTTTTCCTGACAGTCGGCCAGTTTGCCGGGTAATCCCGCAATATCCAGCGCACCCTTGCGGCGTGTCATGTCGCGCGCACGTCTTGCCGCTTCACGAGCCCTGGCAGCATCAATCATTTTACCGACAATGGCTTTGGCGACAGCCGGATTTTCCAGCAAAAAGTCATTCAACTTTTCCGAAACGAGGGATTCGACCACGGATTTAACTTCCGAGGATACGAGTTTATCTTTGGTTTGTGATGAGAATTTTGGATCGGGTACCTTGACGGACAATACCGCTGTCAATCCTTCGCGAGCATCATCTCCGGTCGTTGAGATTTTGGCTTTTTTTGCAAAGCCCTCGCTTTCAATGTAATTGTTGAGTGTGCGGGTCAGTGCCGAGCGAAAGCCGGCCAGATGGGTGCCCCCGTCACGTTGTGGAATGTTATTGGTGAAGCAATATAAATTTTCCTGGTAGGAGTCATTCCATTGCATGGCGACTTCAACGGTGATGTTGTCCTTTTCTCCCTTCATGGAGATGACAACCGGTGCGATGGCTGTCTTGTTGCGATTCAAATGTTCAACAAACGCCTTGATACCCCCTTCATATTGAAACGTATCGCGTTTGCCGTCGCGTTCGTCCAGCAGGTGGATACACACGCCGGAGTTGAGGAACGATAGTTCGCGCAGGCGTCTGGAAAGAATATCATAATGAAATTCAATGTTGGTAAAGGTGCTGGCACTGGGCTTGAACCAGATTTGTGTGCCCGTGGTGTCTGCAACACCGGTTGCAGCCAGCGGTGCATCCGGTACACCGTTGTGATAATGCTGTTCATGGATTTTGCCATCGCGACGAATCGTCATGTGCAGTTCATCAGACAAGGCGTTCACCACGGACACACCCACACCATGCAAACCACCGGATACTTTATAGGAGTTATCGTCAAACTTACCGCCAGCATGCAATATGGTCATGATGACCTCGGCGGCAGAGCGGCCTTCTTCCTTGTGGATATCCACGGGAATACCCCGTCCATCGTCATTTACCGTAATGGATTCATCAGCATGAATGATCACATTGATAGCATGGCAATGACCTGCCAGTGCTTCGTCGATGGCATTATCGACGACTTCAAACACCATATGATGCAGACCCGAACCATCGTCTGTATCTCCGATATACATACCAGGGCGCTTCCTTACCGCGTCCAGTCCTTTTAAAACCTTGATGTTATTCGAATCATAGGTGGTTGCTTCAACGCTCATACGATGTCCTTCAGGGCATAAATTGAGTGTCATTATAACACAAAATAGCGGGGGAGGTGGACAGGTGCGGGTATATAAATATTATTGATTTGATGATCAGGTTGTACTTGCTCTGACGCAGTGTCATCTACTGAAATTGGAAGCCGCTGATGGTAAAACATACCTGACAGATTTTGCTACCGCCAAGGTAAACTGCAATGTAGACAATAAAAACCCTCAACAAGATTGACTAAAGCTCGTTGAGGGCAATGTTGGTTCAATCAAACGGCGGCAGCAGGTTGACTCGGTACCATTTCTGTTGCAGCGGAAGATATTTTATTTAATGGTTCTTTTTTGGTGTACCACATTGTACTTGATACGCCAGCTATTCCACCACCGACAACAAGGCCAGCAACACCACCGATAATGGCACCGGGAACGTTACCAACTGCAAATCCAGTCGCGGCACCAGCAATCATACCAATCACTGCGCCAACGATTACGGCGAGTGCGATTGCAAAAGCGTGCGATGTTTTGTATTTTTGAGTTGCTTGTGTGAATTGGTTAACATCAGCTTGAGTAACTGTATTTGAGCCCACTTTTGTTGCTAACGTTAATGCGCTATTTGCTATCGTTTCGCAATCAACAAACCCAAAGTTTGCTTCTCCCTTTTGAAAGCTAGCCAAAGTCGCTTGTTTTAATGCGACAAGCCCTTCTATAAATTTTTTCTTTTCAGGAGTATCATTGCCAGCAGCTGTATTTAATGCTTTGTTAAAGATATCATCTATTGTATAAGCGTCATGAGTAGCAGTTTCGCTCAAAATCGAAGAAGTTCCATAGTAACGAGGAGTTTGATTGATTTTAGCTGAGATTGCGCCCATGTATCCTTTAAGAGCAATAATATCATTCGATAGACCTTGCTCCATCTCTTCAGCTTTACGAGGAGCCAACGTGCCACGAATAAATTCAACAATTCGATGAAGCTCGTCGCGTGCATCTTGAGTATGTTTATCAAATATTTCATTTAAAATTTCGGGTTGAAATGGAAGTTCTCCATTCATTACCTTAGTACCTACTGCCAAAACCAAGCGCTCATTATACGCACCAGCAGCTTCATTGTCTTGTTCGGTGGGTTCATTAATACCACTTATGGCAAGTACTTCTTTGTATTGCATGGGATAATAAGGTGATTTTAAATAGCCATTTGCATCCCACAAATATGGACTTGAATGGTCTTCTTTATTCTGTACGTGCTTGTATCGTGATCGGTGAGAGGATAAAGCAACAACCAATATACCAGCAGTGGCTATATCTATTTCATTTTCTTTTTGTTCTTCAGACAAATCTTCTCTGGCAAGTATTTTTGCAAACAGAGATTCTTCGGTATGATGAATAAATTCTTTGGTTTCAAAACAGAATCTAACTAGTTGGGCTGAAGTACGTAGCGCCGTTTTTGCTGATTCCACTTTCTGTTCAATACTCATAAACGTTACTCCTATAAATTATTTAGTGGAGATAGTTTATCATACTGATAATTTTTTGTCTATTTTTTGATCTATTTGTTTCTAAATACCCCTCGCTCAGTATATTGGAACAATGAATATTTAGATTCATTTTTAAGCAATGATCAGGGCAATATCTCACATATGAAACGAAAAAGTACTCTACATTGCTTCTACATGAAAATTGAAGGACTTCGGTGAGAGTTGCTAAAACCTGCGCTGAATTTGGCTCCCCGGGACGGGCTCGAACCGCCGACCTAATGATTAACAGTCATCCGCTC
>CAZDYY010000132.1:0-5762 GCA_964509745.1 uncultured Legionella sp.
CACTGGAAGTCAGCCATAACAAACATCCCCAGGCAGTCTCCTTTGGCTTGCGTGGTGAAGGCCGGGCAGCTGGCAAAACCGGACGAAACGGTAAAATCAAGGCCGCCCTCACGGTGCGCATTAAGCAGGTTTTACCCAATGGCAGCTACTGCATTGAGGGACATCAACAAATTAAAATCAACGGCGAACTGCAAACCATTCACTTGAGCGGTGTTGTACGTCAGGAAGATATCTCGACACAAAACACCATCCTCTCCACAAGGCTTGCCGATGCAATCATTACCTACTCAGGAGCAGGTACAGTATCCAATTCACAGCAACACAACTATATCTATCGTGTGTTATCCATGGTGGGACTGGTATGATAAAACGTTTATTGATCCTGCTGCTGATAGTAAACACAGCCCATGCCGGTGTACGCCTGAAGTCCATTGCCCACCTGTCAGGTCTGCAGGAAAATCCCCTCACTGGATACGGTCTGGTCACCGGTCTTGCCGGATCAGGCGATTCCCGACGCAACAAGGACACCACACAAGCCATCGCAAACCTGTTGCAAAGCTTTGGCGTCAATATCAATCCGAATGACATCAACAGCCGCAATACTGCAACCGTTATCATCACCACCAGCTTGCCTGCATTTGCACACCAGGGTGACAAGCTGGATGTCAACGTCGCATCTCTCGGCGATGCAAAGAGTCTTCTGGGCGGAACATTGCTGGCCACCCCATTAAAAGGCCCGGATAACCAGGTGTATGCTCTGGCGCAGGGACCGTTGTCAATTGGTGGATTCAAATACGATTTGTTTGGCAATGTCGTGCAAAAAAATCACCCGACCTCAGGCTTGATCACTGGTGGTGCGGTGATTGAAAAGTCCCTTTATAACGAATTACTGAATAAAGAGGGTGAAGTGCATATCATCCTGAATCATGCTGACTTTACCACAGCGGATCGCGTGGAAGCAGCCATCAATAAAAAATTTGGCAAACAAACGGCCCTTGCGCGTGGCGCCCAGGAGATTGAAGTACACATGCCACCCAGAGCCAGGCACCACCTCATCCGCTTTGTCAGTCAACTGGAAAATTTATCAGTGGAAACCGACAGCCTGCCAACCGTGGTTGTGAATGAACGTACCGGGGTTGTTGTTGCCGGAGCAGATGTAACACTCGATGCGGTGACCATTTCTCATGGCAATCTGCAAATTTCAATTTCCACCGGCTACAACGTTTCACAACCCTTGCTGGTGGGCAATATGGGACGACAAGTCAAAACCGTTGTCACCCCATCAACCAGTATTGATGTCAGGGAACCTGATGGCAAATCAGTAAAACTTCCCAAAGGAGCAACGATTGGCGAATTGATTGAAACCCTGATTCAGGTCAAAACATCAACGCGAGATGTGATTGCGGTACTGGAAAGTTTAAAACGCGCCGGAGCGCTACATGCGGAGTTAATTGTACAATGACAGACACCACCATCGATCTGGTCAGCCTGGCGCTGGACGCATCCCTTATGCGGCAAACCGCTATTGCAACCAACATCGCCAACATCAACAGCAAAGATTATCAAACCATACAGGTTGAATTTGAAAACCAGTTATTCAACGAAGAGTCACTGGACAATGTCAAACCTGTCTATACCCACACCGACACCCCTGTTTCGATTGACGAACAAATCGCTTCCAGCGTCAGGAATGCAACACAATACCGGGCGCTGATCAAAGGTCTGAATCACAAATTGGCCATCATGAAACTGGCCTTGCAAGGAAACAATCCATGAGCTATGACCAGATTTATGCCATTGCCTCATCCGGTATGGACGTTGAAAAACTGCGTGTGGACGTGGTAGCCAATAACATCGCCAATCAACACACCCTGAAAAGCAGCGATGGAACACGTTTTCAACCCATGCAGGTCGAAGCCACAGCCCAGCCGTTTGACGAGATGTTAAATCATCTGGAAGGCGGCGGCATCGAATCTGTCGAACTGGTACCGGAAAACCTGCCACCGGAAAAAGTCTGGCAACCGGGTCATCCTGCAGCAGACAAACAAGGCTATGTCACATACCCCGGGATTAGCACCATTGATGAAATGACCACCCTGCTGCGCGCATCCCGCGGTTATGAAGCCAATATCAAAATCATGAATACCGCCCACAGTATTTATCTGCAAGCGTTAAGTATTGGAGATGAGCGGTGAAGATAACCGGTATCCCCCAAATCCAGTTCAACCAGCCTGTGCAAAAACCGGAGCTGGCTGAAAAGCCTCTATCAACCGGCACCACGGCGTTTGCTGATTTATTAACCGACACGAATGACCATTTGCTGGCTGCGGACAATGCCTTGCAGCAACTCGCCAGTGGTCAGGCAGAAAGCCTGCATAAAACCATGCTGACCCTTGAAGAGGCAAAATTATCCTTTCAGTTTCTGGAGCAAATCCGCAACCGGTTGATAAGCGCATACCAGGATATATTAAGAGAGCAAATCTAACATGAACTATATGCATCAATTCCTGTTGCAATTTCAGGCACAAAGCAAACAAAAACAATTAACCCTGGCTGGCGGGATGATCCTGATTGTTGCTGTCACTATCTTTTTGATCTATATGGTGTTGTCACCATCTTACGGCATATTGTTCAGCCATCTGGATGAACCGGATGCCAGCCAGATCATCAATCAGCTGGAAAAGGACAATATCGCCTATAGCGTTGGCAATCATGGTCAGGATATTCTGGTCGACAAGCGCTTAATCGACAAAACCCGCATCAAACTGATGGGCAGTGATTTACAACTCACACACAGCACCGGCTTTGAATTATTTGATAAAACTGATTTTGGCATGACGGATTTCTCGCAAAAAATCAATTATCAACGTGCCCTGCAAGGTGAACTGGAACGCACCATCAACAGTCTGGATGAAATCAGCCATGCACGCGTCCAGCTGACCATTCCCGAGCGCCAGTTGTTTCAACAGGACAACAATCTGCCGCGCGCTGCCGTGACCTTGCATCTGAAACGCTCCCTCACACCACAACAGGTCAAAAGCATTCAGCAACTCATCAGTGCGAGTGTCACCCGGTTACCGCTGGAAAATGTGGTGATTGTTGATCAAAACGGCAATGGACTGATAGCCAGCGAAGAGGATGCATCTACCGGACATTTCTCAGCCAAGAAAAAAATAGAACATTATTTAAGCGAAAAAGTCATGCAAATCCTGCAGCCGATTTTTAGCGATGAGCGGGTTATGGTTAAAATCGACGCCACCCTGAATTACGACGAACTGCAGCGTGAACGCGTCAATCCCAGACACGATGGTGCCATCACACACGAAAAGGAAACCCGTCACACCACGCCGGGTAAAACGGGAAAAACCCCGGCCAATGAAGATTTCATGCGCGAAAAAACCTGGCGCTTCGGGGAAGAAAAGGAACAGTTCACCCGCGCCAATGGCACCATCGAACGATTGACCATCAGTGTGGTTTTGCCACAAAACACGTCCAACGCGACGATCACCCGGGTTGAGCGGCTCGTGAAATCTGTGGTGGGATTTAATCCCGCACGCGGGGATAGCATCAGTGTGGAAGCCTTATGGCCTGTTTCCCGCGAGCCTGTCATGAACATGGTTCCAGTCATCGAGGCACAGGACTATGGCAACAAACAGTCATTCTGGATTGTTGCTGTTTTGTGTGGCGTGTTCATTGCATTGTATGTTCGTCATCGCGCACGCATCCGGCAGCGCCGGTTGCTGCTGACCGAATTAAACCAGTGGTTGATTGAACATGAATAAACAGCTCCAGAACATCCTGCTCAACATTGCCCAATTGCCAGCAGCAGATCAACGCTGGATATTGCGCAACCTGCCGGAAAACAGCAGAAAAACATTAAACCGGTGGCAGGGACTGGAATTTTTGCTGGATGCCCAGCGTTTTCCATCCCGTTCAAAACTTGAAGAACATCCCTCTTCTGCACAACCGGGCTTGCCGGGACTGGATAACAAATCACCATTATACGCAGCCATTGTGCTTGAGCAAGGCGGTTTTCCCAAACCGGATGATGTTGATGACGCCATCATGAATCAGGTGCTGGCAATCAAACCACTGGTGAAACAGGCGGTATTTAATGAATGGGAAACTGCTGTGTCCTTTGAGCGTCTGCTGGGTGATATGCATGGCTGAAATATACCGGAGCGTATTGATTAGTGACGAGCTCTATCCGCTGGTGAAACATGCTGACATTCCCGCACAGGAACAAATCGCCCTCCAGCCTGAAAACGTGATCAATCCGGCAGAAACCGATAACACCCTGGAACTGTATCATCAAGGTCTGGCCGACGGCATTGCGCAGGAAAACACCCGCCTGCGGGAAGAAGCGAGCATGTTATCTTCCCTCATCAACACGATTCCTGAAGTCATCTGTGAAAACCGTCAACAGCTGGCCTCCGAAATTGCAGACATTGTCATGCTTGTTACCAGCAAACTGTTTATCCATCAACAACAAAATAAAACAACCATTTTGCAGCAAATAAACCAAATCATTGACCAGATCAATACCCGGCAAAATCTGGAAATAGCCCTGCATCCCCATGATTTGGCCTTGATTCAGCACGGTGAAATCACACTGGATCTGCGTGACTGTAAAAACCTGCGACTGAAGGCGGATGAGAGCCTGCGTCTGGGCGGGTGCGTCATTACCAGTGAGCATGGTGTATTTGACGGCGGGATTGAACGACAGATTGACAATCTGAAGCGGGCATTATTGCAATTACGGAGCAGAACATGACCGGCTGGCTCAATGCGCTTCAACCCGTCGAACGCCTGGGCGACATCGTGCAATGTACAGGTCTGAAACTGGTTGCCAATGGTCCTCCGCAAGCATTCATTGGTGAAGTATGCGATATTCTGGATGCCAGCCATAACATCATCACACAGGCAGAAGTCATTGGTTTTGAGTATGGCAATGTCTTTCTCATGCCATACAAAACAGCACAGATCAGCATGGGGTATAAAGCCCGCGGCACAGGCCATGGTATACAAATTGCCGTTGGTGATGACCTGCAGGGACGAATCCTCGATGCACTGGGTCGACCCCTGGAGTCCGGAGTACGATTGCATTGCCCGGAAGAAAGGCCCCTGCAACACCAGCGTATCAATCCACTGGATCGTCAAACCATCAGTGAACGAATCCATACCGGGATCCATGCCATTGACAGTTTAATGCCCCTGGGCAAGGGGCAACGTGTCGGCCTGTTTGCCGGCAGCGGAGTCGGCAAATCGATGCTGCTGGGCATGATGGCCAAAAACATACAAAGCGATATCAATGTCATCGCCCTGATTGGCGAGCGCGGCCGTGAGGTCAACGATTTTATTCATCAGCATCTGGATGCACAAACCCGTGCCCGATCAGTCATTGTTGTTTCCTGTAGCGACGATTTTGCCCTGATGCGCAAACAAGCCGTTTATACCGCTACAACCATTGCCGAATATTTTTGTCAGCAGGGCAAGCATGTCATGCTGTTCATGGATTCCATCACCCGTTTTGCCATGGCCCAGCGAGAAATTGGTCTGAACCTTGGCGAACCGCCCACCGCCCGTGGATATACCCCGAGTGTGTTTTCAAGCTTGCCTGCAATCGTTGAACGTGCAGGAAACTTCAGACAATCAGGCAGCATTACCGCCTTGTATACCGTCCTGGTAGAGGGGGATGATTTCAATGAGCCAATAGCTGATACGATGCGCTCATTGCTGGACGGCCACATTGTATTAACCCG
>CAZDYY010000133.1:0-5751 GCA_964509745.1 uncultured Legionella sp.
ACCGTCGTTTACCCTTGGTTTCCTTGCCAAAGTTAACAAGACCTGACACCTCCGCCATTACAGCTGAGTCCTTCGGCTTTCTTGCTTCAAAAAGATCGGCTACACGCGGCAAGCCCCCGGTAATATCACGGGTTTTTGATCTTTCCTGTGGTATACGGGCAATCACATCACCCACACCTACATTACTGCCGTCTTCAAAATTAATAATTGCATCGACAGGCAGATAGTATTGTGCTGGAACATTTGTACCTGACAGGAAGATTTCCTCTCCATCGTCAGAAACAAGCTTCACCATAGGACGCATATCCCGTCCAGCCAGACTGCTGCGTTGTTTGGCGTCAATTACAACGATGTTGCTTAACCCGGTCAACTCATCTGTCTGACGGTTCATCGTTATGCCTTCAACCAGATCTACAAACTTGAGTTTACCACTAACTTCCGAAATAACCGGATGTGTATGTGGATCCCAGGTTGCAATGACCTGACCTGCGTCAACTGCTGAATTGTCATTTACAGAAATCACCGCACCATAAGGTAACTTGTACCTTTCACGTTCACGACCAAACTCGTCGGCAATTGTTACTTCACCAGAGCGTGATACAGCAACGAGATTTTTGTTGGCATGAGTTACTGTCTTGATATTGTGTAATCGAATAACACCCTTGTTTTTAATTTGAATGTTATTTGCCGCCGTTGCTCGTGATGCAGCTCCACCGATATGGAATGTACGCATGGTCAGCTGTGTACCTGGCTCACCAATGGACTGCGCTGCAATAATACCTACAGCCTCGCCGGTATTTACCAGGTGTCCACGGGCCAAATCCCGTCCGTAGCAGTATGCGCACAAGCCGAACCTTGTCGTACATGAAATCGGAGAGCGTACATGGATTTGATCAATACCCAGTTTTTCAAGGCGATCAACCCATTCTTCGTCAAGTAAAGTACCTGCTTTGACTACCGGTTCACTTTGATTCGGAATGTAAACATCTGTTGCGACAACACGACCCAGAACACGTTCATGCAATGGCTCTACGATATCTCCCCCTTCAATCAGAGGCTGCATCAGAATACCATTTTCTGTTCCACAATCCAGCTCGGTAATGACGACATCCTGTGCAACATCCACAAGCCGGCGTGTCAAATACCCTGAGTTCGCAGTTTTAAGCGCAGTATCAGCAAGACCCTTGCGAGCACCGTGGGTTGAAATGAAGTACTGGAAAACGTTTAGTCCTTCACGGAAGTTAGCCGTAATCGGCGTCTCAATAATAGAGCCGTCTGGAGCCGACATCAGACCACGCATACCCGCCAGCTGCTTAATCTGTGCTGCTGAACCCCGGGCTCCGGAATCAGCCATCATGAAGATTGGATTGAACGAATCCTGTTTAACAGTTTTTCCGTCTTTTGCCGAAACCTCATCGCTGGCTATATTTGCCATCATCGATTTGGCAACCATTTCTGTTGTGCGCGACCAGATATCAATTACTTTATTATAGCGTTCGCCATTGGTAACAAGACCTGAACGGAATTGCGATTCGATTTCACGAACCTCGTTATCGGCTTGCTCGATAATAGAAGCTTTGTCTTCAGGAATTTGCATATCTTCAATTCCAATAGACGCTCCCGCTCGAGTAGCGTATTTAAAGCCGGTATACATGAGCTGGTCAGCAAATATTACAGTTTCCTTGATACCAAAACTTCTGTAACAATTATCAAGCACTCTGGATATTGCCTTTTTGGTCATTGGCTTGTTAATTTGGGAAAATGGCATTCCTTTGGGTAAAATAGCAGACAGAATTGCACGCCCGACTGTCGTTTCAACCAACTCAAAGTCTGATGAGTTTCCGGTTGTATCAACAGGCATGCGAATTTTTACTTTGGCATGAATATCTACGATACCATCTTCATAAAAATTGTGCGCTTCCTGGGCACTGGCAAATACTTTGCCTTCCCCTTTGGCATTAATGCGCTCGCGTGTCAGATAATACAAGCCAAGTACCACGTCCTGGCTGGGAACAATAATTGGCTCACCGCTTGCAGGAGACAAAATATTGTTCGTTGACATCATTAATGAACGTGCTTCAAGTTGCGCTTCAATGGTCAGAGGAACGTGAACCGCCATTTGGTCTCCGTCAAAGTCCGCATTGTATGCAGTACATACAAGAGGGTGCAGCTGAATTGCCTTTCCTTCAATAAGAACGGGCTCAAATGCCTGAATACCAAGGCGGTGAAGTGTTGGTGCACGGTTTAAAAGGATAGGATGTTCGCGAATTACGTCCTCCAGAACATCCCAAACGACTGATTCTTCACGATCAACCATTTTTTTAGCGGCCTTGATCGTCGTCGCCAGTCCGCGAAATTCCAGTTTGCTAAAGATAAATGGTTTGAATAATTCAAGAGCCATTTTTTTAGGTAATCCACACTGATGCAACCGTAGCGTAGGTCCAACTACAATTACAGAACGTCCTGAATAGTCCACCCGCTTACCAAGAAGGTTCTGACGGAATCGACCTTGCTTTCCTTTAATCATGTCAGCAAGCGATTTCAATGGTCGTTTGTTTGTGCCCGTAATCGCTCTGCCACGACGGCCATTGTCAAGCAATGCATCAACTGATTCCTGTAGCATACGCTTTTCATTACGTACAATAATATCCGGCGCATTTAAATCCAGCAGTCGTTTTAGTCGATTATTGCGATTGATAACACGTCTGTACAGATCGTTCAGATCGGATGTAGCAAAACGACCTCCATCGAGCGGTACCAGGGGACGCAAATCCGGTGGCAAGACTGGAAGAACATTCATGATCATCCATTCCGGCTTGTTACCTGACTCATAAAATGCTTCAAGCAGCTTGAGACGTTTGGTAATTTTTTTGATTTTTGTTTCTGAATTCGTAACCGGCAATTCTTCACGTAACGATTTAATCTCTTCTTCCAGATCGATTTGACGCAATAAATCACGAATTGCTTCAGCACCCATTCGTGCATCAAACTCATCACCATACTGTTCAATAGCATCAAGGTATACTTCATCATTCAGCAATTGTCCGCGTTCCATCTCGGTCATACCAGGATCAACCACCACAAATGCTTCAAAATAAAGAACACGTTCAATGTCACGCAATGTCATGTCCAGCAACAAACCTATTCGGGAAGGCAGAGACTTGAGAAACCAGATGTGTGCAACAGGACTTGCCAGCTCAATGTGTCCCATTCGCTCCCGGCGGACTTTTGCCTGAGCCAGTTCGACACCACATTTTTCACAAATAACCCCGCGATGCTTGAGGCGTTTGTACTTGCCACACAAGCATTCATAATCCTTAACCGGTCCAAATATTTTGGCGCAAAACAAACCATCGCGTTCAGGTTTGAACGTTCGATAATTGATCGTTTCGGGTTTTCTGACTTCCCCAAACGACCAGGAGCGCATTTTTTCAGGCGACGCTATATTGATAAAAATTTTGTCAAATTCTTCGCTTTGGCCTTGTTGTTTGATTCGGCCCAGCAGATCGCTCATTACTATCATTGTCAAGATTGTGCCTCCAAAAATGGTCAGTCAAACGCCATCGATCAACCGCTGCAGGTTACGATGGCGGTGGTGTTACAGGCAGGATAACTAGTCATGATCCAGTTCTATATCAATACCGAGTGCCCGAATTTCTTTCAACAACACATTGAAAGATTCCGGCATACCTGGATCCATGCGATGATCCCCATCAACAATATTTTTATATATCTTGGTTCGTCCCCCAACGTCATCTGATTTAACAGTTAACATTTCCTGCAGGGTATATGCAGCACCATACGCCTCGAGTGCCCAGACCTCCATTTCCCCGAAGCGTTGTCCACCAAACTGCGCCTTGCCCCCAAGTGGTTGCTGGGTAACGAGACTATATGAACCCGTTGAACGGGCATGCATTTTATCATCTACAAGATGGTTTAGCTTGAGCATATACATATACCCAACTGTTACCGGGTTATCAAACTTTCTGCCTGTGCGTCCATCAATTAACTGCGTTTTTCCATCCAGAGGCAAGCAAGCAAGCTCAAGCATTGATTTAATTTCAGCTTCATTTGCTCCATCAAACACAGGTGTAGCCATCGGAACGCCGGCACAGAGGTTCTTTGCCAAAACAAGCAGTTCCTCATCGGTCATTGTTTCCAGATCAAGACGCTTTTGCCCATCGTGATTGTAAATCCTGAGCAAGAATTCCTTGACTTCAGCCAGCGGACGCTTTTTATCCAGCATGTCCTGAATGCGGTGCCCCAGACCTTTGGCAGCCAGTCCCAAGTGTGTTTCAAGTACCTGACCAATGTTCATACGTGAAGGTACGCCCAGAGGGTTCAGAACGATATCAACCGGTGTACCATCTTCCATATAAGGCATATCTTCCATAGGCACGACAATAGAGATTACCCCCTTGTTACCGTGTCGTCCGGCCATCTTGTCACCAGGTTGAATCCGCCGCTTGACAGCAAGATAAACCTTGACAATTTTCAGCACACCAGGTGCCAGATCATCGCCCTGTACGATTTTCTTGCGGTTGTCATTAAAGCGTTTCTCGATTTCCTTAGCCAGATTTTCCAGTTGTTTGGAAGACTGTTCCAGCTGCTGGCTGATTGAGTCATCTTCCAGTCGAATATCAAACCATTTTTCGCGACTGGTTTTGTCAAGGTAAGCGGACGTTACTTTAGTACCGGACTTCAAACTACCCGGACCTCCGGTTGCAACCTTGTTCAACAGCAGACTGTGGACCCGGTGATAGATATCTTCCTCGCGAATACGTCTTTCATCGATCAAGTCCTTTCGAACCGCAGCAAGATGCTCTTCTTCAATGCTTTTGGCTCTCGCATCTTTCTCCAGTCCATCACGGGTAAAGACCTGAACATCAATGATTGTACCGTTCATACCTGATGGTACACGCAGTGAGGAATCCTTGACATCAGAGGCTTTCTCACCAAATATGGCGCGCAACAGCTTTTCTTCAGGCGTTAATTGTGTTTCACCTTTTGGTGTCACTTTACCAACCAGAATATCACCGGCACTGACTTCCGCACCAATATACACCACGCCGGATTCATCCAGGCATGCGAGTGCAGATTCACCAACATTGGGAATATCGGCCGTTATTTCTTCAGTACCCAGTTTGGTATCCCGTGCAATACAGGTCAATTCTTCAATATGAATTGTCGTAAACCGGTCATCCTGAACCACGCGCTCTGATATAAGTATGGAGTCCTCAAAGTTATAACCATTCCAGGGCATAAATGCGACCAGAAGGTTTTGCCCAAGCGCAAGCTCACCCATATCGGTACATGGACCATCTGCCAGGATATCACCACGGCTGATTTGATCGCCCTGATTAACGATAGGTATCTGGTTAATGCAGGTATCCTGATTTGAACGGAAATACTTGGTCAGATTATAAATATCCACACCCGTTTCGCCCGCTGTGGTTTCCGAATCGTTGACACGTACAACAATACGAGATGCATCAACAAGGTCAATGACACCACCCCGCCGGGCTACGACACAAACACCTGAGTCAGACGCAACGGTTCGCTCCATACCTGTTCCAACCAGGGGCTTTTCAGCACGCAGAGTTGGCACTGCCTGACGCTGCATGTTTGAACCCATCAATGCGCGGTTCGCGTCATCATGTTCAAGAAACGGGATCAGGGATGCAGCAACAGATACGATCTGTTTTGGCGAAACGTCCATATAATTGATTTTATCAGGCGTTGTGAGTGAAA
>CAZDYY010000134.1:0-5669 GCA_964509745.1 uncultured Legionella sp.
CTAAACCGTCTGCGTGAGTTGGCCGATGGAGAAGCTATCCGGGTATTTACCAGTAACTTGCAGGATCTGCTTCTGGCCGCGCCTGCCGGTGCATACGTCACCATGGGGCTTGACCCCGGCATTCGTACCGGCGTAAAAGTGGCCGTTGTGGATGCAACAGGCAAATTGCTTGATTACACCGCCGTATTCCCGCTGGCCCCGCAAAATGAATGGCATCAGGCGATAGCCACTCTGGCCAAACTGGCCGCCAAACATCAGGTTCAGCTGATTAGTATCGGCAATGGTACCGGTTCCCGCGAAACAGAGCGGCTGGTGGCCGAACTCATCAAAATGTACCCTGATCTTGCCTTGTCCAAAGTCGTGATCAGTGAAGCGGGTGCTTCGGTTTATTCCGCCTCTGAACTCGCCGCAACGGAGTTTCCTGACCTGGATGTTACCTTGCGCGGGGCTGTGTCGATTGCCAGACGCCTGCAGGATCCGCTGGCAGAACTGGTGAAAATTGAACCGAAATCCATCGGCGTTGGCCAGTATCAGCACGACGTCAACCAGCAGCGTCTGGCGCGCAGCCTTGAAGGTGTCGTGGAAGATTGTGTCAACAAGGTTGGCGTTGACATCAATATGGCATCTGCGGCCTTGTTAACCCGTGTGTCCGGCCTCAACAAATCACTGGCTAAAAATATAGTCCAGTCCCGTGATGAACATGGTGCGTTCCGTACCCGGGAGCAATTAAAATCCGTACCGGGAATGGGTGAAAAAACCTTCCAGCAGTCGGCCGGTTTTTTGCGCATCATGCAAGGCGACAATCCACTGGATGCCTCAGGCGTGCATCCTGAATCCTATCCGGTGGTAGAACGTATTCTGGCCGACAAGCATGTCGCAATCAATCAGGTTATTGGCAACCCTGACCTGTTAAAGACAATTAATGCAGCGGAATACATCGATGAACAGCACGGCCTGCCTACGGTTTGTGATATTTTGCAGGAACTGGAAAAACCAGGGCGTGATCCAAGACCTGAATTCAAGACAGTCAGCTTCAGGGAAGGCGTTGAAGCAATTGGCGATCTGGAAACCGGCATGATTTTGAATGGCGTTGTCAGTAATGTGACAAATTTTGGCGCGTTTGTAGACATTGGCGTACACCAGGATGGTCTGGTGCATATTTCCGCCATGACAAACCGGTTCATCACTGACCCGCGAACTGTGGTCAAGACCGGTGATGTTGTCACTGTCAAAGTCACAGAGGTGGACAAGGAACGTCGCCGGATTAGCTTGACCATGAAGCTTGAGGAAGAACAACAGGCGGTAAAAACTGCACCGGCAATAAAATCAGCTGTAAAGCCTAAACAGGCAAAGCCCGTAAAAAAACCGGCTGCAGCAAACAAGGAACCTGTGATGCAGAAAAAAACGGTGTTCAATACCAGCATGGCTGATGCGCTGTCCAAACTAACCCGTCGCCAGGAATGATAGCAATACTATGAGTGACTCAATTGAACAGTTGAAAGTCTGGATCGAGGATATTGCTGCTTCGATTGATAAAAACGAAGAACCCGATCCGGAATATTATACCTATTTTTTGCATCACCCGTCACAGGCTTTGGCTCTGGTTGATTTGTTCAATGATCTCGATGAAACGCAATCTGAAGATGATCATGGCCATTATTCTGCTTGCATTTTTGCGCTGGACATTTGTGTGGCACAGTTGCAGTCTGCCATTGAAGGTGGAAACAAGCAGGCCGAAAAGACCATGAACAAGCTGATGTCATGGCTGGCCAATGGCATTGCCACTGAAAAACATTCACTCAGTTACTGGCTTCCCGTTTTGAATGCATTTTACGAAGTACATGCCGAGTTATCCGATGAATTGAAAAATGCCTACCTTAATCTGGCCAATAACGAGGAAGAAGTCATTCCGGAAGAAGATGAAGCGATTCACCTGAATTCCATCCGCGATCTCATCGAGGAACTGTCTGATCTGTCTGTTTTCGACATTACAGAGAATTTTTTCGCACAAAGCTACGCCATGCCACCTGATTTTTTTGCTGATCTCGTCACCGACTTATACAGCATTGATGAAGGCACCGATATTGCATTGCTCACCTTGCTGCATCCCAAACAGGACGTGCGAGACGTGATCGTTGCAACCCATGATATTCTGCTGCCCAATGTCACGTTAAGTTCTGCCTCCCTGTCGCGTTTGCAAGCCATTAAAAACTGGTACCCGGCTGAATACCAGCCGCAATTTAACCACTGGATCAAGGAGCAACGCAAAAAGGGCGTCGTATTTCAGAATCCGTCAACCAGCACCCCGACGTTGCGACTTCAAGCCAGCGAAGTGGATGGCAGTGGCGCACAGGGTATTTTTGTACATTTTCGCAAAAACCGTAAAAACCGGCTCTGCGGGCTGCTGTTTAAACAACATCTGGGCATCAAGGATGCATGGATAACGCCTGTCATACCCCGTGCTGATGTATCACGATATTATGATGAAGCCTTTGACAACAGCGTCATGTTACGTGAAATTGATCTGGATTATCTGCACATGATGGCCAACCATTTTCTCGCCTTAACCCTCAACCATGGCGGCATGCCAGACTTGCATTTACTGGAAATCCAGGAAGAGCTTGGCTTGAGTTTTATTCCTCAAAAACTTGATACAGATTATCTGATTGAACAACTGGCTGTCCAGATCAGTCCCTTCACGCCTGACAGCATGAATGCATCGCTAAAGCGGACAAAATCCTGGCCTAAAAACAAAAAATTTACCGAATCATGGTATGTGGAAAATTTCCATATTGATAAACTGGTTAATCGTTGTTGCAGTTTCGTCGAGGGCATAAAAGTATGTCGTTTTGACGAAGCCATGGAGGCGGTGTTCAGTCAGGATATGGAATTACACCGGGGGCAGTGGCTGTTCCATTTTTTGTGGATTACCCTGTGGCTTAAATCCCGCACGCGTAAAAATGAGAAAACATGGCAGGATTGTTTTTTTATTGTCTATGCCATTCAATCCGGCATACCGCTGAAAGATATCCCCATCATGAAAGAAATTTGCAGCGACACCGTGGTGAACAGCATCGACACCATGAATGATCGCAAGACGCATTTGAATCAGGAATAACATTTACCTGCGATGCCGGGTATGGCAAACATACCCGCCCGTATGTGAAACACCATAACGGTCAAAGTATTCACCAGAATAGCTGCGACCGAGATAACCCCGATTATAGCCAATGTAATTAAAATACCCCGGATTCCAGAACACCGGACCATAGCCGTTGGAAACATTATAGTCTCCATAGCCCACGATATACCGCGGAGCTTCATAATCACTGCCAACATAACTGGAACTGTAATCAGCAGAATCCACCGAACAACTGCTCAGTAAGGCAGCAGATGAAAGAGCAACAACCGTGAGCATTGTTTTTTTCATGATCACATCCTTGCGTAGAATATGTATATTCAGTATAGGATGTGATTTCTTTTATAGCAAATCAATCAAGCATAACGCAACATTTTGATTTGCGCAGCCAGCTGATTAAACCCGGCTTCAACATTAACATAGCGGTTTTTCGCCAGGAATACTGACAGGGAGCCATCGTCTGTAGGGTGTGCTGCTTGCCATACGCCATTGAAATTCAATTGCCTCAGGCGGACATAATCACGCTGTTTCGTCGCCAGAAAAAAATTGCGATGAAATTGCCGTTTGCTCACATGAATGGATCGAACCTCATGTGCCATATCATGGCCGGGCAAATAATCTTTAAGGGAATAGACTTTATTATTGTGGACGGCAATGATTTTTCCCTGGGGCAACAATGAGGTAATTCTGGTGGCCAGCTTTTTGACTTCACGGTGAGCTGAACGCGAATAGTGACCAAACTTTTTCAGTGTCTTTTTTATTCCTGTGTCGGTAAAAATGCGATTTGGATCAAACTCATAGCGCTGGTGGTGCAAGTGAAACACCACATTGCGCCCTCCGGAATGAACCAGCGTCAATACGCTGCCACCATGGGCCCTGACGACAGCACGGGCCGCTTTTAATGCGGTTGTTTCGTTTTGATGCACATGCACGAAAGCCTTGCCACAACCATGGTTGTACTGCCGGATCACGACCGTCGAATCACCAAGCTTCACCGGATATTGCGCAGCACAGGCCAGGCCAGACAAACAACACCATAACAACAAACCACGTATCATGTCGAACATCATGATTTAATTTCGCCATCAAGAGTTATTTTTATCCATTCTAGTGTGGTTTGAGGTGGATCGCAACCCGGTTCTGTTTTCAATCAATATACGTTATAATCACCTCAAATATTTGTTCAGGTGCGATACAATGGGTAGTATATTCAACATGTTTGGCCCGTCACCGATCCGGCCTATCGAACAGCATATACACAAAGCCTATCTTTGTGCAAAACAACTCTACCCTTTTTTTGAAGCCGTTATTCAACAAGACTGGCCTGCTGCAAATACCATCAAGGATAAAATCATCAGCCTTGAAACTGAAGCCGATTCCATTAAACGCGAACTGCGCCTGCATTTGCCCACCGGATTATTTTTACCCGTCTCGCGCACAGATTTACTGGAGCTGTTAAGCGCTCAGGACCGCATTGCCAACAAGGCAGAAGACATTGCAGGGCTGGTCATCGGCCGGCAAATGCACATTCCCGAATCATTGACCGACATTTTCATGCCTTTTCTACATCGCTGTCTGGATGCTGCAAAACAGGCGTGCAAGGCCATTAATGAGCTTGACGAACTGCTGGAAACCGGCTTTCGGGGCAGTGAGGTGAATATTGTCAAGGCAATGATTGTGACACTTGATGAAATCGAGCAGGATAGCGATGAAAAACTGGCTGAGCTTCGCCAGCGGATTTTTGCACTGGAGAAGGATATGACACCCATTGATGTGGTGTTCCTCTACAAACTGGTTCAATGGATTGGCGATCTGGCTGACCACGCACAAACTGTGGGTGATCGTCTACAAATTCTTATTGCCCGGTAAACTATCACTTATGGACCATTCAATTCTGTACATTCTTCTCGCGACACTGCTGTGCTTTCTGATGACCTGGGGCGTAGGCGCCAATGATCTTGCGAACGTGATGAGCACCACCATGGGTTCGAAAGCAGTCACCGTTCGACAGGCCATGTTGATTGCTGTGATATTCGAGTTTTCCGGAGCATTCTTTGGTGGCTCGGGCGTCACAGAAACCATGCGTGATGGCATCATCAATACCAGCCAGCTCGCCGATCAGCCACGCATTCTGATTGAAGGCATGCTGGGTGTGCTGCTGGCATGTACCATCTGGATGAATCTTGCCAGCTACATGGGCGTGCCGGTATCCATTACCAATGCGCTGGTGGGCTCAATGGTCGGGTTTGGCAGCATGGTGCTGGGAAGTGATGCGATTCACTGGAACCAGGTTTCACACATTGCCATCGGCTGGGTGACCTCGCCCCTGATTGCAGGGATTACCTCCTATGGCCTGTTCATCAGCATCCAGCAAAGCATTTTTATCAAAGGCGATCCGCTGGAAAGGGCCAAACTTTACGTGCCCTTCTATCTGTTCCTCGTGGGTTGCATTTTATCGTTCATCACCGTTTTCAAGGGCTTGAACCACTTTCACATTCATCTGGATCTCAAACAAAATCTGGCGGTCGCC
>CAZDYY010000135.1:0-5593 GCA_964509745.1 uncultured Legionella sp.
AAAGCTGGGCTGCAAGCGCTCTGGAAGAAATTGCTGAGAAATAGTGGGCCGTCAGGCATGCTCAAAACAAGGATCATGAGATGAGTAACTGGACCGAATCTTTTTTTGAAGGCGTGGATGTTTTTTTTGCCTGGCTCAGCACATCTCTCAAACAAACGACAGAATCATACTGTGAGCTGGAAACAGCCGACAGCCCTACTGATCTGGTCGATCATGATGGTTCCCTGCTTTCTGTATTACAAATTGACGGGATTACAGCACTTGCCGGTACAGAAGAATTCATACGCCTTGTGGAAGGGTTGAACAATACATTTCAGCCGGCCATGGGGCGTCCTGGTCATGCGTTGCAAGTGTATTTCAGCCACGACAAGCAAAATATCAAGAAAGCCATTCGTGATATTTATGCCCCTGCCGAGGCAACACAAAAACGTCTGGGTCTTGATCTGAATGATCTGTTTAACGAGCGGGTGGATTTTCTGTCAGAGTATTGCGCTGAGGAGCGGGTCTATTTTGTTTTGTATACAAGGCCGTTTAATCTGCCATCTGACCAGCTGAAGGCGGCTGGCAAAGCCAAGCTGAAAATGATCAAGGAAACCAAGGCGCCGCCGTTTAGAAACAGCCAGACAGTCTATGCGGCCATTCCGGAACTTCGTGATACGCACAGTGCGTATGTGCGCTCTGTTTTAAATGATTTGGCATCCCTTGGCGTGGTAGCGAAACAGCTTGAGGTGCATGATGCAGTTCATGCGATCCGCATGACGGCAGATCCGGATTTCACCGGAGATGACTGGAGAGCATCTCTGCCCGGTGACAGGATAGCTGTGCGTGAGGTGAACAATTTTGAAGGTGACGCATCTGATTTACTGTGGCCATCCCTTGCACGGCAGATTATCCCCCGTGATGCCCAGGTGCTTGACCGGCGCACAGTGCAGGTGGGTAATAAAATATACTCATCGGTATACATTGACCTGTTCCCGAAAGATGTCAGGCCGTTCCTGACCCTGTTTGCACGGATATTGCCAACGCATATTCCATGGCGAATTTCTTTTTTACTCGAGAGTGAGGGTCTTGATACGATTAAGCTCAAGGGGATTCTCGCATCTATTCTGAGCTTTTCCTCTGCGAATAATCGCCTGATTAGTGACGCGGTAAATTTGCTGAAATATGTGCAAATCAATACCGATGAAGCGGTGATTCGCTTGCGTGTGGTTGCAACGACCTGGGCGGAAGAGAACGCATTTCCAACCTTGCGCCAGAGAAGCTCAGAGCTCGTCAAGGCGATTCAGGGCTGGGGAACGACAGAAGTCTCGGAAATATGTGGTGATCCGTTTGCGGGGTTTGTAGCCGGCATGCTGGCTGCAACAACAGCCAGTCCGGCGGTAGCATCCGTGGCTCCGTTATCCACCATTGTCTCCATGTTGCCGATTACACGACCTGCTTCTCCATGGCAAACCGGGGCATTATTATTTCGTTCTCCAGATGGAAAACCATGGCCGTTTCAACCAGGCTCAAGCCAGCAAACAACATGGATTGATCTGGTGTATGCCCGACCTGGCTCTGGTAAATCTGTATTATCCAGTGCACAGAATCTGGCGCTTTGTTTGTCTGCTGGTTTAACCCGGCTTCCGCGTATTGCCATTATTGATATTGGACCTTCCAGCAGTGGATTGATTTCTCTGCTAAAAGAAGCGCTTCCTGCATCAAACCGGCATCTGGTGGCTTATCATCGCCTGCAAATGACCCCCGAGTATTCGATTAATCCATTTGATACCCAACTGGGTTGCCGTTTCCCAACCGCTGCAGAACGATCATTTCTGGTGAATTTCCTGACCTTGTTAACGACTCCACTGGGTGCGAGCAAACCCTACGATGCAATGCCTGACCTGGCAGGAATGGTGGTTGATGAATTGTACAAGTCGTTAAGTGATGAATATAATCCGACACCATTTGACCCGGGTATTGAGGAGTTTATTGATAGTATCCTGGAAGAAATTGGCTTTATGCGTGATTCCAAATCCACCTGGTGGGAAGTGACGGACGCACTGTATTCTGCCGGTTTTGCGCATGAAGCCATGCTTGCCCAGCGTTATGCCATGCCCTTGCTTGCTGATGCGGCATCCATTTGTCGCTCACCATCGATTGAGGATCTATACGAAAAGGTTACAGCACCTACCGGTGAATCCCTGATTAATTCATTTTCGCGCATGATATCCGGTGCTGTGCGCGAATACCCGATTTTGTCACGGGTTACAGCCTTTGATATTGGTGATGCCCGTGTGGTTTCACTTGATTTGGATGAAGTGGCTAAAAGTGGCGGAGATGCTGCTGATCGGCAAACCGCAGTCATGTATATGCTGGCTCGCTATACGCTGGCGCGTAATTATTATTTAACCGAAGAAGCGCTGGGCATGGTGCCCGAACAATACAAGCTTTATCATAAAGAGCGTGTGAAGGAAATCAAGGAAGACCCGAAACGGATTGTGTATGATGAGTTTCATCGTACGTCAAAATCGGCAGCTGTTCGCGATCAAGTCATTATAGATATGCGTGAAGGCAGGAAATGGAATGTGCAAATTTCCCTGTTGTCCCAGTCACTGGATGATTTTGACGCCATTATGGTCGATTTTGCCACGTCCATTTATATTATGGACGCAGGCCCGACGCAGGCCATTGAAAAAACAGCAAAGATTTTTGGTCTGTCTGATACAGCCAAAGAAGCCCTGAGAACGCGTGTACATGGTCCTCGTGAAGGAGGAGCTACATTTCTTGCGCAGTTTGCGACAAAGAACGGCTGGAGTGTGCAGTTGTTAACCCTGACTCTGGGGCCCATTGAGTTATGGGCTTTTAGTACAACACCTATCGACGCCGCTGTGCGCAATCAGCTGTATCGATATATCGGCCCTGCCGAGGCTCGTCGTTTTCTCGCGGCGTTATTTCCCGGTGGCAGTGTGTCGAAGGAAGTTAATGAGCGCCTGAATGCATTAAAAGAAGAAGCAGGATTGATTGAAGATGAAGGCAGGCTCAGCGTAATCGATCAATTTGTCAACGACTTGCTCGATGCCTATGCCCGCGATCCCAATAGCAAAAGCATGTCCTCATTGCGGTAAGGACAAGGTTCTATTTTTTATTCATGGTTTTGCTTAATGTATCCATGATGTCCAGTGGCATTGGAAAAATAATGGTAGACGAATTGCCTCCTGTTGCAATACCTGCCAGGGTTTGTAAATAACGCAATTGCATGGCCTGAGGCGCTTTTGCCAGTACTTCTGCCGCCTGGATTAATTTCTCGGAAGCTTGCAATTCGCCTTCTGCATGAATGATTTTTGCCCGCCGTTCCCGTTCTGCCTCGGCTTGTTTGGCAATCGATCGAATCATACTTTCATCCAGATCAACATGCTTGATTTCGACGTTGGATACTTTAATGCCCCAGCCATCCGTCTGGGCATCCAGAATTTTTTGTACATCACTGTTTAACCGTTCACGCTCAGCCAGCATTTCATCCAGTTCATGCTGACCGAGGACGGAACGCAATGTTGTTTGTGCCAGCTGGCTGGTGGCATCATAATAATTTTCTACCTGAATGATGGCTTTTTGCGGATCCACTACCCGGAAGTACACGACAGCATTGACGCGTACCGAGATATTATCGCGTGAAATCACATCCTGGCTGGGAACGTCCATGACTACGGTGCGCAAATCCACCCGTACCATTTGCTGCAGAACCGGAACAACCAGTATCAGTCCCGGCCCCTTGATGCGCCAGAAGCGCCCCAGCATGAAGACAACGCCACGTTCATATTCGCGAAGGACACGAAACATGGACAAGAGTATAAAAATACCAATGCCAATAAAACCGATTAGATACGTCATGATTTCTTCTCCCTGTGAATGGCTTTTACTTCCAGTCGCAATCCCTTTGCCGCGATGACCAGTACTTGCGTGCCGTCAGGGATGGGTTTGCCCGCGTGAACATTCCAGATCTCTCCGTTAATGACCGCCTGTCCTTCCGGCGCAACAGGCCCAATTGTCTTGCCTGTTGAGCCAATTAATGCCGTTGTTCCATGCTGAAGTGGTCCTTTTCTGGCTTTCAGTACCATCCGCACCACCAGCATTATTACCAGAATATTCAGTGCGGCAAACAGCACGATAGCCGGCCAGGCAACCCCGCCGGCACCTGATTCCGTGTCAATGAGGAGTATTGAACCCAGAATAAATGCGATGGTGCCCCCAAGCCCCAGTATCCCGAATCCCGGATAAAACGCTTCTGCGATAATAAATGTAATGCCTGCGACGATTAATGCAAGGCCTGCAAAATTTACCGGTAATAATTGCAGGGCATACAGGGCAATGACGATTGATACAACTCCAATCACACCAGGTGCGATGACGCCTGGATTGACCAGCTCAAAAAATATTCCATAAATTCCCAGTAATAATAACAACCAGGCAATCGTTGGATCAGTGATAATCATTAAAAAATGCGTACGCCAGTCGGGATCAATTCGCACAGTTTGCGGATTGGACGTATCCAGTTTGATCTGTTGTCCATTTTGCATGACCACCAGTCCATTGATCTGCTTGAATAAATCATTGTCATCCAGTGCAATATATTCAATGACCCTGGCTTTCAGCGCTTCTGTTGCCGTCAGTGTTGTGGCATCCAATACTGCCTTTTCTGCAAATGAAATATCACGTCCGCGTAATTGAGCGAGAGAACGAATATAGGCAACGGAATCATTAAACACCTTTTTTGCCATGGTCGATTGCTGTTTGTCACCCTTGTCGTCCAGACTGCCCATGATACCCACAGGGCTTGCTGCTCCAAGATGTGTACCTGGTGCCATGGCTGCCACGGTACTGGCGTAGATTAAATACGTGCCGGCACTTGCAGCCCGGGCTCCGGATGGTGCAACGTAAACAACAACTGGAACAGGGGTGGTCAGCATGGATTGAACAATCTGGCGCAGTGATTTATCCAGACCTCCGGGTGTATCGATTTTAATCAGGATTAAGCTGCTATGCCCGGCGTGTTCTATCCCGCGGATCAGATAATCTGCAGTCGCAGGTCCTATGGCACCCTGCACAGATAATTCAACAACTTTTCCAGCCATGGAAATCTGGCAAAACAGCAGCAACAGGCAATATACCAGTACCTTTATCAGCGTATGCAAAAGCCTTTCCGGTGTCACTCGTGAAACTGGCATAAAGAGCATCCTGTCATATTTTATCGTTTGCCAGATCAGGTAAAAAAACCTGCATTCTATTCTCATCATAGCGAATAATGGCAGGAATACAAATTTTATAAGTGAAGGGGGGGAGTGATTAAAAGTGCGGTTAACTCACAGCTCCCGTCATTACGGGCCTGAGGTACCGGTGGAGTATGAGATTCCCCGTGAGGTGGTAGCAGAGGCCATCGTCAACGCTGTGGTGCATCGTGACTGTTGATTAAACGCTTATGAAAAAAAACAGATACATGACGGGGTGTTGTTGAGATGTCATTCAAGTACAGCTGCAATGCGTCGCGTACTTTTTTGTTGATGAGGTACACAAAACGCTGTTTGTTACCTTTAGTCATTGAGCGCGTTAAGCAAAT
>CAZDYY010000136.1:0-4605 GCA_964509745.1 uncultured Legionella sp.
GCACATCTGTGAAGACACCCTCATACCACGCCCAGAGACTGAATTACTTGTCGAGATCGCCTTGAATTTACTCGGCAACACCGCTCCAGCCACGGTGCTTGATCTGGGTACCGGCACCGGAGCCATTGCACTGGCGCTGGCATCAGAACATCCAGACTGGCATCTGGTTGCGTGTGATAAAAGTCAGTCTGCAGTGGATACTGCCCGAAATAATGCCTTGCAGTCAGGCATAAAGAATCTCGATGTGTTATGCTCAAACTGGTTTGAGTCAATCCCTGTGCAACAATTTAATGCTATAGTATCAAACCCACCCTACATCGCCGAACACGACCCACACCTCATGCAAGGCGATGTTCGCTTTGAACCACGAAGTGCCCTGGTTAGCGGGATTGACGGTATGGATGACTTGAACTTCATCATCAAACACAGCATGGAGTGGTTGCTACCGGGTGGATGGTTGTTGCTGGAGCATGGATTCGATCAGGGGCTGGCAGTAACTTCCATGCTAAAAGAATGCGGATACCAGGACATACAATGCTGGCAAGACTGGCAAGGACATGATCGGGTCAGTAGTGGACGAGCAAAATTTATATAATAGTCTATAATAATATATCAGAGTTGATGAACAAGCAGTTTTTTGATATACCTGACGTTTTGAATTAACCACTAGATAAGTGAGCACAACGTGAAAAATGACACCGTTGGCAATATGGGAATTGCCCCCTATCAGGAAACTGAAGGTGAAGAATACATGAATGAAGCCCAGCTTGAGCATGTGGAAAAAATTCTGCTTGCATGGCGACAATCATTAATGGAAGAAGTCGACAGAACCGTGACTCACATGAAAGATGAAGCGGCCAATTTTCCTGATCCGGCTGACAGAGCCAGTCAGGAAGAAGAGTTTAGTCTCGAGTTGCGTACCCGTGATCGTGAGCGAAAGCTTATCAAGAAGATTGAAGATGCTCTGGAGCGTTTGCGTGACGAAGACTTCGGATACTGCGAAGCCTGCGGAATTGAAATTGGTCTGCGTCGGCTGGAAGCTCGCCCCACTGCCACCCTCTGCATTGATTGCAAAACCTTGTCAGAAATCAAGGAAAGGCAAAATCAGGGCGCATGACCTTCCCCTGACCTCCCTTCTCCCGCAAGCGGGAGAAGGTGCCCGAAGGGCGGATGAGGGCTCGACATATCAAGCCAGATAACGACAAACCAAATCCAGATAACGTGCCACACTGCCCCGGTTGGCCTCAAGAACTCCAGTAGCATTCTGCACCTGTTGCACCCCCAGCGCGGGATCCTGATGCATGCGAATCACCGATTCGGCCAGTGCATTGGCATCGGCAACAATTTGCATGGCTTTTGCAGCACATAAATCCGCACAAACGGATTTTGAATTTTGCATAAATGGCCCGCAAAATACCGGAACCTGCATCGCGATGGGCTCCAGTACGTTATGACCACCAACCGGCACAAGACTGCCGCCAACAAAGGCATAATGGCTGACCTGATAAAACCCCATCAACTCACCCAGCGAGTCCAGTACAACTACATCCGTATCCTTGTCAATCGTTTCAGGATGGCTGCGTAAACCGGTTTTAAACCCTTGCTGCCGGCTCAGCTCATAGACGCTATTAAAACGTTCGGGATGTCGTGCAGCAATCAGGCAGAGTAAATCAGGGATAGCGGCCTGCAAACGGGGCAAACAGCCCAGTATCCGGCTTTCTTCATCATCATGGGTGCTCGCAGCAATGAAAACTGGTCGCTGTTTCCCCCAGCGAGCTTTCAGCTCTTTAATACAGGCCTGGTTCGTAACCGACACCTGGATATCAAATTTCATGTTCCCCGCCACGTGTACCCGATCCACTGGCGCACCAAGAGATATAAACCGCTTTGCATCCAGTACGCTTTGTGCGTAAATCGCCTGAAATTGCATCAAGACCGGCTTGAAGAAAAACCGTGCCTTGCGATAACTGTCATATGCCTTGTCTGATATACGTGCATTAATCAATAACAATGGCAATTCTGCCCTTGTGGCCTGGTTAATCAAATTCGGCCACAATTCTGTTTCCATAATGATTCCGATCCGCGCATTGATTTTTTTAAAAAATCGTTTTAATGCCCAGGGGAAATCATACGGTACATATTGATGCGATATACGGTCCGCAAAACGTTTGGTTATGTATGCAGACCCGGTTGGGGTCATCGTGGTCACCAGCACGCTCAATTGCTTGTCCAGCAAGGCTTCAATCAAGGGAGCCGCGGCAACCGCTTCACCCAGCGATACGGCATGCAACCAGACATCAACACCCGGGGCTGCAGGAATATCCAGTGAAAAACGCTCGCGGATTCGTTGCCGGTAGGCAGGCAGTCTGCGTCCTTTCCAGTATAAACGCAGTAAAATATACGGGATGAGCAGATAAAGCAGAATGGTATAGAGAAAACGGGGCATTTTTATCCAGAAAAAACCGTAGTATAGCAATAATATCGCCAGACCAGTATTCCTGATAGAATTGAACTGTTTTATTTACCAAACCGTCATCCTGTGATGACAAAAATCAACCGGAGTCAGTATGGATTTACGTCGCTTTTTTACCAGCCAGGCATGGTGGGGAAAAGTGCTGTGCGCTTTTTTAGGGTTCCTGGTCGCGGGGCCTGTGGGCGCATTTTTCGGCGTGTTTATTGGTAATTTGTTTGATCGAGGCCTCAATGAACATTTTTCCAATCCGCTCTGGCGTTTTCATGCCGAGAAAAATCCTGACATAAAAAACATTTTTTTTGAAGCCACCTTCTCAATTCTTGGTCATATTTCCAAATCAGATGGACGCGTATCTGAACTGGAAATTCAAATGGCAAAATCGTTAATGCACGATATGCATCTCTACAAACGGGAACAGCAATCTGCGCAATATTATTTTAATGAAGGGAAAAAAGACGGGTTTAACCTGAATCATATGCTGGATCGATTGCAAAAAGCCGCTCACAACAATCCGCAGTTATTGCAGTTATTTATCGATATTCAGTATCGTGCTGCTCAACTCGATGGACTATCTGATAAAAAATTCCAGATCATGAATACCATTCTCGCCAGTTTGCAACGTGCTCCCATGCATGAACAAGCACGATTTAATGAAGATTTTTACTATCGATCCAGCAACAGACACCGTTCAGCCGAACCATCACCTGTCAACACGCTGGCTGAAGCCTGTGCCATACTGCAGGTCAAGCCTGACTCAAGCAAGCAGGACGTTAAACGAGCCTACCGCCGGTTGATCAGTAAAAACCACCCGGACAAACTGATGGCACATGGCAAATCCCAGGAACAGATTAAACAGGCCAATGAAAAAACACAGACCATTAGAAAAGCATACGAACAAATTTGCGCCAGCAAAGGCTGGTAAACGAATTACTCAAACATAATACCGGCATCATCCAGCATTTTTTTTGTTCTTTCCGCCATGACAACATGCGCAAGTGCCGAAGGATGCACCTCATCAAAAAACATATACCCTGCACAAGCATCCGGATCATTCTCCAGCTTCTTGTAACAGGTATCTACAACATTGGTAAAACCATACTGCGAGGGAAAATCAATCATCCCACGCATAATTTCACTCACATCAAACTGCAACCATTGTACCGAGGGATTAGCCCGCTCCAGTTCTGCAAGTGTTTTTTTCAGATGAGTGTTATGTTTAAGGCTCAGTTCAGACAACAGCTCAACTGCATCGACATCTCGCGCTGTAGGTATCTTGCCAAGGTCAGGTACATTAACCACCATGATATGTTTTGCACCTTTGCTGACCAGTCGTTCCAGCTCATGCGTAATCCCGGAAATAACCGTTTCTACCTCGTGATCAACCTCGTCCGGGATACCAAGATAATTGTTTGAACCGATAAAGACTACATATAAACTATGTGCATCCGCCTTGTCCTGATGCGAGAGGAAATAGCTGTCTACTTCACGGTGCAGGGTAAACAAAACCCCGTCCTCATCATCTTCAGAGACACCGGCACTGCCAAATGCGAAATCAAGTAAATGTTCATTGGTTGTATCGGGATAATACATTTGCGAGAGCAGCTCTACCCAGACAGGCCCATTACAGAACCGGCCGTTATAATAAGGCGGAGAAACAGGAAGCTCATGGTCCATATACTCATATAAATTACCGTTATCCGAGAGACTGTCACCAAAAACCACGATTTTATCAAGCGTAGTCGCCGATGCCGTCAGTGAAAACAATAACGCAAAAAGTATAGAAATAATGTTCATAAACAACCTATCCAGGAATTAGATGACTTTGACATCATCCCGGACACCGGGATGACACATATTCACCTCAAGCTGCTCCAAGCAATGTCAATTTTAATTGACGACCGCAAACCCAGGCTTTATTTAATCCTCGAACCACCTCTTTGTCCATCCCTTTTGGCAAACGTACAGTAGAATGATCGTCATTAATTTTCAAACCCGTGATATGACGACTTTGCAAACCGGCTTCATTGGCAATTGCACCGACAATATTGCCTGGTTTTACACCATGCACCCGACCAACATCAATCCGGTACAATTCCTGCTGTGCAGAAGACTCTTCCCGGTATGGTTTGCGG
>CAZDYY010000136.1:4615-4962 GCA_964509745.1 uncultured Legionella sp.
GCTGGAAGGCCTTGGGTTATCCTTATTTGCAATCGAACGTCCAGCGCGTGAATCATTAGCACTTCGAATACGCGGTTCCCTGACCGGACTGGCAGACACGTGTCCAGCAAATTTCTGATCCCATGGTTTGTCTTTATTTAACTGTAATGCCAGCGCGGCTGCAACGTCAACAGCAGAAACATCATTATTCGCCAGATATTCCTCGATTATACGACGATAGGAATGCAGGTTTTCATGCCCTGCGCGCTCGGTAATATTCGCCATGAAACGCTGCTGTCTGGCCGTTTGAATCATATAATCTGTCGGTATGGTCACTTTCTCAATGCGCTGGCGTGTATGACGCTCAA
>CAZDYY010000136.1:4972-5571 GCA_964509745.1 uncultured Legionella sp.
ATGCTTGTCAGCATGCGCGACTCCCTGGGAGTAGCAAACAAAATCGTAACACCACTGCGACCTGCGCGCCCTGTACGACCCACACGATGAACATACGTTTCACAATCATGCGCCATATCATAATTAATCACATGCGTGACACGTTCAACATCAAGGCCTCTTGCAGCAACGTCAGTAGCCACCAGAATATCAATTGCACCCGACTTGAATTGTGCAACAATCCGCTCACGCAAATTCTGGGTAATATCACCATGAATAGCCATGGCACGATGACCCTGCTTTTGCAAAATCTCAGCCACTTCTTCAGTGCTGCTCTTGGTCCGCACAAACACAATCACACCCTGATAATCTTCCACCGCAAGAATTCGCAGCAATGCATCCGGTTTTTGATGCTGGGAAGCAAACAGAAAACGTTGTTCGATACTTTTAACTGTTGCTGTTTCCATGCGAATTTCAACAGTCGCCGGGTTGTTTAGATATACCGTGGCAATTTTACGAATAGGCGCTGGCATGGTTGCAGAAAAGAGGGCAATTTGTCTTTTTTCAGGGAATTTCGACAAAATGGTTTCAACATCATCAATAAAGCCCATGCGCAACAT
>CAZDYY010000137.1:0-5542 GCA_964509745.1 uncultured Legionella sp.
AACATTGGGATAGAGTTTTTTCTCGATAAAATAGGGATCTTCGAGGGCAATGCGTTCCAGTTCCATAGCCAGTTTGAACAATGGTTCATTCTGCGCACCCACGGCTTCAAGCACCTGGTGACAGGTTTCCCGCATGACCTTGGCACGTGGATCGTAACTTTTATAGACGCGATGACCAAAGCCCATTAAACGGAACGGATCATTTTTATCTTTTGCACGTTCAATGTAATGCTCAATCTGGCTCACATCCCCAATTTCCTGCAGCATGTTCAGGCAGGCTTCATTGGCACCACCATGCGCAGGACCCCACAGTGCACTGATTCCTGCAGAAATGCAGGCAAAGGGATTGGCGCCGGTTGAGCCAGCCAGTCTTACTGTAGAAGTCGATGCATTTTGTTCATGATCCGCATGCAGGATGAAAATCTTGTCCATTGCATTGACAATGACCGGATCAGGTACCATGGTTTCGGACGGCACACCAAACATCATGTGCAGGAAGTTTTCTGCATAGGACATTTTATTTTGCGGATACATGTAAGGTTGGCCAATAGAGTATTTGTAACTCATGGCAGCAATCGTTGGCATTTTTGCAATCAGGCGAATGGCAGACATGTAGCGATCTTCCTGATTATTCAAATCCATGGAATCATGGTAAAACGCAGATAATGCGCCGACAATCCCTACCATGATGGCCATTGGATGGGCGTCACGGCGAAATCCGTTTAAAAACTGGTACAATTGTTGATGCACCATCGTATGTTGGTTGATCAAGGCATTAAATGCCGCTTTTTCTTTGGCGCCAGGTAAATTGTCATTCAGCAGCAAATAACAAACATCCAGAAAATCTTTTTTTTCAGCCAGTTGCTCAATAGGGTAACCACGGTGAAGCAAGGTCCCGTTGTCGCCGTCAATGTAGGTGATTTTTGATTCGCAGGAAGCAGTCGACATGAATCCCTGGTCGAAGGTGAATACACCATGTGAACCCAGCTTGCCAATATCAATTACGTCATTTCCAAGGGTTGGGCTGTATATTGGCAGATCTATCGGGGCCAGGCCTGGTACGTTTAATTGAGCGGTTTTATTTGACATGAGGACTCCTGGTATCTGTTTGGTAATGACGTATGGCAGAATGAAGTGATTCTAGAGGCAATCCATATAAAAGACAAGGTTGAGTGTTACAGGGTGTGTTTAATGTGGTATACTGTGTGGCTAAAAATAGCGCAACGCAGAGGTGTGGCATGATTACATTAAACCAGCTGGGCATGACGTTTGGCGATAACCTTCTTTTTTATGATGTGAATTTAAATCTCCTGCCTGGTCAAAGCTATGCGCTGGTTGGTGCAAATGGTTGTGGAAAATCAACGTTTTTCAAACTTGTCACGGGTGAAGAGGAAGTCAGTTCCGGCGAGATTATTATACCAAAGGACGCTACCATTGGCTGGTTGAAACAAGATCAGTTTCGTTATGAAAATACCCCGATAGTCGATATTGTCATGCAGGGCAAACCGGCATTGTGGGAGGCGTTACAGGAAAAAGATGACCTGCTGTTGCTGGATGACTGGGATGATAAAACCGGTTTTCGCTTTGCCGAGCTTGAAGAAATCATCTTTCATCATGATGGATATAATGCACCGGTGGACGTGGAGCGTATTCTGACCGGGCTTGGTATCCCGGTTGATTATCATAAAAAGCCGCTGAAAAGTTTGTCGGGCGGGTACAAATTGCGCGTTTTGCTCGCACAGACCCTGTTTCAAAATACATCCATTTTGCTGCTGGATGAGCCCACTAACCATCTGGATATTGTCTCTATTCAGTGGCTGGAAAAATTTCTAAAAGATGAATACAAGGGACTGGTGATTTTTATCTCTCATGATATGGAATTTATTGATAATCTGGCTGACTTTATTCTTGATCTGGATTATGGCGAGATTAAACAGTATCGCGGGAATTACGCCCGGTTTCTGGCTGAAAAACAACTGATTCAGGAACAAAAGCTGGCCGAAAGAAAAGGGGCTGAAGAAAAAATTGCCCATTTGCAAAAGTTTGTTGACCGGTTTAAAGCCAAGGCATCAAAGGCAGGCCAGGCCAAATCAAAAATGAAGATGATCGAAAAAGTTAAAATCCCTGATCTGGTCAATTCATCCAGAATAGCTCCGCACTTTAACTTTGTACCAAAGCGTCCGTCGGGCAAGCAAGCCTGTAAAGTTGAAGGCTTGAGCAAGGCGTTTGCAGACAAGCAATTGTTCAAAAAGCTTAATCTGGTGATTAATCGTGGTGACAAAGTTGCGATCATGGGTGTGAATGGCCGGGGTAAATCCACGTTACTGAAAGTATTGCTGGAGCAAATCCAGCGGGATGAGGGTGACATTACCTGGGGCAGTGAAGTGCGTATCAGTTATTTTTCCCAGGATCACCATGAACAACTGAACAAGTCCAATACTGTATTTAACTGGTTAAATGATTTGGCAACGGGTTGTACTGAACAACAGGTGCGCAAAGTGCTGGGTCAGATGCTGTTTGTTAAAGACGATGTAGACAAGGATATTTTGTCACTGAGTGGTGGTGAGTCTGCCAGATTATTGCTGGCCCGGGTACTGCTGGAAGCGCCCAATGTCCTGATCCTTGATGAACCAACCAACCATATGGATCTGGAAACCATTGAAGTACTCGCCAAAGCGCTGGCTGACTACACGGGAACTCTGATTTTCGTTAGCCATAACCGGTATTTTATTGAGAAAATTGCGACCAGGATTTTGTATTTTACCGAAACGACAAAAATTCAGGATTTCAAAGGTCGATATGCGGAGTTTTCAGCTGGTTGAGTCGAGGGCTTGCCCCCAAAGGTAAACGTATACATCTCAAGCCCTGGCGAGTCGGTGGTTAACTGTAATATACCATCTTCCTCCCGGGGCAAGGCAACGACTTCATAAATCGTTTCCTTGTCAACAACAATGGTTCCGTTATGCACATCCTTTCCCTGGCTGGTTAACAATGGTTTGCCATTCAGCAGCACATGCACCTGGACGGGTTTGTTGTTGCCATTGCCCATCACAACATAGACATGACGTGCATGAAAGTGGATTTTTATTGCAGCATTGGGTTCTCCTGCGATGATTTTGTCCGGCAAGACTTGCCATCTTCCTTGCAAGCTCCAGGTGTCAACAGGCAGGGATTGCATAAATGTATATTGATTTGCCTTGTTGTATACCAGCGCCGGACTGAATGATTCATCAGCCCGGGCATAGCCCAGATATGTTTCCGGGGTTTGTGTCAGGGACGGGGATTCGTTCGTTGCAAGTTGTGAAACGGTCAGATTATCCAGTCCCAGCAAGTAGCGAATATTATTTTCTACTACATCATAATCTCCTTCACCAAAATGCTCATATACCACCTGGCCCTGTTTGTTAATCAGATAATGTGCTGGCCAGTAGCGATTTTGGAAATTTTGCCAGGTGACAAACTGATTGTCGAGTGCGACAGGGTATTCAATGCCATATCGATTTACTGCCTGTTTTACATTCTCCGGTTTTTTTTCAAAGGCAAATTCAGGTGTATGCACTCCAATAACCACCAGTCCCTTGTCACGATAATGTTTATCATAATATTTGATGTAGGGCAGTGTACGCAGGCAGTTGATGCAGGAATAAGCCCAGAAATCAATCAATATCACATGACCTTTGAGCGCAGACAACGACAGGGGTGATGAATTGAACCATGTTTCGATTCCGCCAATAGCCGGGGCGGGATAAGGATGCCAGATTCCGCCTTGCAACCCGGTTGCGATTTTAATATGGGTCGGTGCAGATACGGGTTCAATGCCTGCATGATCCTGATAAACCAGCCAGGCCACACTGGCAATAATCATGACCCCAACCCATTTTCGCACCAGAGTGCTTCTGGTTTTAATAAAACCAAAACGATTGATGAGCAGCTTCCCGTAGAACGCAATAACCAGCATCGGCAGGGCTGCGCCAAATGCAAACGCCAGTAATATCAGGAAACTCATATACGTCGTTTGCTGAATGACTGTTTGTACTATCACTGCCGCCAGAATGGGGCCCGCACAAGGAACCCAGACAATGGATACCAGCCCGCCAAACAGAAGTCCATTGAAAAAACCACGTTGTGGATGATTTATCGCCGTAACACGTGAAGATGCACCCATCATGCGTTGCGCCAGGCGTTCAAATTGCTCTGTCAGCCTGTTTGAAATCAGCGTAACCCCGAGGAGCAGGAGAGTGACATAAGCAACAATACGTATGATATCCAGATCAAGACCGGAATATTGCACCAGCATGCGTGAAAAGAATGCAAATACAGCGAAGGTGATTACAAAGCCCGTGGTAATGCCAATCGCATGCTTTTTGCTACCGGTGATGGTTCCGGCAAGCATGATGGGTAAAATTGGCAGGATGCACGGGGAGATAATGAGCGCAAAACCTTCGGCAAAGCCTGCAATGAGATTGGTAAAATCCATGTTGATATTTTCTTTTACCTGGAAATACCTTCAGTATAGTCTGTTTCAAAACCCCGGATAAAAAAAAGTGACTTCATGCTTGTTATAAAAGAGATTGATTGTTCGTGAGTCAGGTATAGCCTGAAATTGTTTGATGATGTTCAAATCAACTTTACCCTGCAATTTAATCGTAAAAATCATTTGTTTTGCCTTGCCGGACGTTATCCATTTCATGATCAATGCATAAGCCTTGTCAGGATAGCAGGCGATGTCGGATAATACCCAGTCATATGTTTGATCAAGTGTTGCAGGATCGAGTGCAAAGGCACTTTGCTGTAAAAAATGTACGCTGGGCAGGGCCGCAATTTTTGGATCGAGCAATGCCTTGTCAACCCCGGTTATGGTTGTGCCCAGTGATTGCATCACGTATGTCCAGCCGCCTGGTGATGCGCCAAGGTCGAGCGCTGATTCGCCTTTTTGTGGTTGTTTGTCCAGGAGAGTGATGGCTTCCCACAATTTCAAATAGGCCCGGTTTGGCGGGTTAATTTTATCCTCGATAAACAAACAGGTTCCCATGGGCCACTTTTTAGCACGTGAGGCACTGTAAACCAGCGTATTTTGATCAAGCAGGGTAAAGCCTCCGATGGGAGGAATGTCTGCTTCAACTGGAAAATGACGCACCAGAGGCGGTAATTTGCGTAATTGTTCGGCGATGAGTTTTGCGCGTCCATGATGAGATACCGGGTGTAAATACCAGAATTTTCCAGCTTTTCGAAGAATGTTTACTGCTTCGGAAATGGAGTTGAATTTCACAATGTGAGGTTCCAGCCAGATGTCTTGAGCAAAACATACGTCAGGTTTTTTATGGGCTGAAAAGACGAGATCAGCAATAATTGCTGCAACAGAATCCAGTTCTCCACAAAGGTCTGCCTGGAATTCGGGTTTTGTAATATAGATAGCTGCGGTTGTTTCCATAATATTGGGTCTGTTGCGAATAATGGTATAGCTTACCAGAGTAGTGACTTGTCAGGAATTACTTAAGTTCGATTCAATTAGCTCCTCCGTTATGGTATGCTGTTTCTCTAA
>CAZDYY010000138.1:0-5522 GCA_964509745.1 uncultured Legionella sp.
AAGGTTTACGTTTCGCTATTCGGGAAGGTGGCCGCACAGTCGGTGCCGGTGTTGTTGCGAAAATCATAGAGTAAAGCACAAATGGGTGTGAAGTGTTGAGCTTCACACCTTTATAATACAGGCCAGTAGCTCAATTGGCAGAGCGGCGGTCTCCAAAACCGCAGGTTGGGGGTTCGATTCCCTCCTGGCCTGCCAACTACCTGAAAATTATGAAAAATAAACTAGATTCCGGACAAAATTTTCGTGAATATGCAGCATGGAGTGCAGTAGCACTGGTCACTATCGCTGCATTTTTTGTTACTTACTATTTTCAGTTTCCTGCAGCAATAATAGCGCTGGTCTGGATTGGTTGGCTCGTGCTGACATTGGCTTTCGGGTATCTTACAACGCAAGGCAAACAAGTATATCTGTTTGCGCAGGAAGCTAAAGTAGAGATGGAAAAGGTCGTATGGCCCACACGCCAGGAGACCATACAAACTACATCAATCGTTATGATTATGGTTACGGTAACAGGATTTGTACTCTGGGGGATAGACTCAGGTATGATGTGGGCTATCGGTAAAATAACACACTTGGGTTGATATGACGGTGGAAGAGCAAAAATCTAAACAGTGGTATGTTGTGCACGCCTATTCAGGATATGAAGGCTTTGTAATGCGCGAAATAACAGCGCGTGCAAAACACCACCATCTTGACGTACGGATCGGTGAAGTTGTTGTGCCATCAGAAGAAGTGGTGGAAATGAGAGCCGGGCAAAAGCGAAAAAGCACACGTAAATTCTTTCCTGGCTACGTTCTTGTGAATATGGTAATGGACGACGAAACATGGCATATGATTCGTGCAATACCTCGGGTCCTGGGATTTATTGGTGGAACCAGTCAGACCCCGACGCCTATTACAGATAAAGAAGCCAGAGCTATCATGCAGCGTGTAGAAGATGGCGTTATGAAGCCCAAACCGAAAATTCTGTTTGAGCCAGGCGAAGTTGTTCGGGTCAAGGATGGCCCATTTGTAGATTTCAATGGTGTAGTTGAAGAAGTCAACTTTGAAAAAAACAAGTTAAGAGTTGCCGTTCTGATTTTTGGACGATCAACTCCTGTAGAGCTAGAGTTTGGTCAAGTAGAAAAGACCTGATTTTGTAAATGTAACCGGGAAGCCAGAGTAATGTTCCTGAATGAAATGGCGCCATACCCAAAAAGGAGTCGTAATGGCTAAAAAAGTAGAAGCATATGTCAAATTGCAAGTTCCGGCTGGTAAAGCGAACCCGAGTCCTCCAATTGGTCCGGCTTTGGGTCAACGTGGTCTTAATATCATGGAATTCTGCAAAGCATTTAATGCTGCAACACAGCATCTGGAACCAGGCTTGCCTATTCCTGTTGTAATTACTGCATATAGTGATCGTAGTTTTACATTCGTTACCAAAACCCCGCCTGCATCTGTATTGTTATTGAAAGCTGCTGGCCTGAAAAGTGGTAGTCCAACACCAAATACCAAGAAGGTTGCAACACTTTCGCGTGCGCAACTGGAAGAGATTGCGAAAACCAAGGAGCCTGACCTGACGGCGGCGAGTCTTGATGCGGCAGTGCTTACCATTGCTGGAACAGCACGCAGCATGGGTATCCTGGTTGAAGGTTTGGACGTTGAAGGTTAAGAGTGAGGGTATATCATGGCAGCGTTAAGTAAAAAACAAAAAAAGATGGAAAAGAAAATTGTTGTTGGACAACAATATAAAGCAAATGAAGCAATTGCAATTCTTAAAGAATTTGCAAGCACAAAATTTAGAGAAAGCCTGGATATCAGTGTAAATCTTGGCGTCGATCCACGCAAGTCTGATCAGGTTGTGCGTTCGTCTACAAACTTGCCGAAAGGTACTGGCAAGGTTGTGAGAGTTGCTGTGTTCGCTCAGGGTGATAATGCTACCAAAGCAAAAAATGCAGGTGCAGACATCGTCGGATTTGAAGATTTGGCCGAACAGGTCAAATGGATTTTGATGTGGTGATCGCAACGCCGGATGCAATGAGACTCGTTGGACAACTGGGTCAGGTTCTTGGTCCCAGAGGGCTGATGCCTAATCCAAAAGTTGGCACCGTCACAATGAACGTTGAAGCAGCTGTTAAAGATGCCAAGTCAGGTCAGGTACGCTACCGTACAGATAAAAATGGTATCATTCACTGTACAGTTGGTAAAGTAGACTTCACTCCGGAAGATTTGCTTGAGAATATTTCTGCATTGATGATTGATCTGAAGAAGGCAAAACCTGCCTCTTCCAAAGGTATGTATATCAAGAAAGTCACCTTGTCTTCAACAATGGGCCCCGGGTTGACTATTGACCTTGCATCAATTTCAATGTAGTATATTTACCCATTTTAACAAATTCACGGCATAGACATTGGTTCGATGCTGTCGAAGACCGCAGGTGCGAAAGCTTAATTTCCTGCGCAGACGGTGAACCGGCTCCAGAAGTATTAGAGACGGCCACCATAACTGTCAAATCCCTGTGATTTGCACAACTTAGGAGGTCAGTAACGTGACGTTAACTTTAGCTGCAAAAAAAGCCGTTGTTGAAGAAGTAACTGCTGTTGCTTCCAAGGCTATTTCGGCAGTTGTTGCTGATTATCGAGGTTTAACTGTTAATCAAATGACACAACTTCGAGCTGCTGCCCGGAAATCTGATGTCTATTTGCGAGTAGTACCAAATACACTTTCTCGCAGAGCATTTGAGAAAACAGATTTTGCCTGTTTGAGTGATGTGCTCGTAGGACCGTTGTTTGTAGCGCTATCGTTACAAGCACCCGGTGATGCTGCGCGTTTGCTCAAGGAGTATTCAAAAACATTCGAAAAGCTTGAAATTAAAGCGTTGTCTGTTAGCGGCAAAGTATATGGTGTCGAACATCTCGATGCTGTTGCAAGCTTGCCAACACGTAATGAAGCAATTGCCAAGCTGATGTATGTAATGAAAGCACCTGTAGAAAAACTGGTCCGAACCCTTGCAGAACCTCATGCCAAACTGGTACGTACAGTGGCTGCAATCAAGGATCAAAAAGCAGAATAACCTGATAATCTTTAAATAAATTAAACTTGGGAGTCTAGAAATGGCTGTATCAAAAAACGAGATACTTGAAACAATATCTAACATGTCCGTAATGGAAGTAGTTGAATTAATCGAAGCAATGGAAGAAAAATTCAATGTTTCAGCCGCTGCTGCTGCAGTAGCTGTTGCAGGTCCAGCTGCCGCCGCTGCTGCTACTGAAGAGCAAACTGAATTTACAGTAATGCTTAAAGGTTTTGGCGATAACAAAGTTGGCGTGATCAAGGTTGTTCGTACTATTACCGGTCTTGGTTTGAAAGAAGCAAAAGATTTGGTTGAAGGTGCTCCTTCTGTTGTTAAAGAAGGTGTATCTAAAGCTGATGCTGCTGATATCAAGAAACAGCTTGAAGAAGCTGGTGCTTCTGTCGACATTAAATAGTCCTGACTATTAGTGTTTTATGACCCAGCCATGGTTTCATGGCTGGGTTTACGTGTTTGAAGATATCAATAATTTATAGAGGAACCACCATGGCCGAATCAGTTTCTAACATACAATATTCGCATGCTGAGAAAAAACGATTTCGAAAGAGCTTTGGTAGGCAGGCTGATACGATAGAAATTCCAAATCTGCTTGAAATTCAATTAAAATCATATAGAGATTTTCTTAAAACTGACACTGAAGTCAACATTTACCAAAAGACTGGATTACATTCCGCATTTACTTCTGTTTTTCCCATCAATAGTTTTTCAGGTAATGCCAGGCTGGAATATGTCAGCTACAAGTTAGGCGAACCTGCTTTTGATGTACGTGAATGCAAATTAAGAGGCTTAACTTATTCTGCACCATTGCGTGTTAAGATTCGTCTTGTAGTGCTTGACAAGGACTCTTCAGCTGATCCAAAACCCGTCAAGGATATACGCGAACAAGACGTATTTATGGGTGAACTCCCGTTGATGACAGATGTTGGTACTTTCGTTATTAATGGTACTGAACGAGTCGTCGTATCACAACTTCATCGCTCACCTGGTGTTATATTTGAACACGACAGGGGTAAAACGCACTCATCAGGCAAATTACTATATTCTGCTCGAATTATTCCTTATCGCGGTTCGTGGCTCGATTTTGAGTTCGATCCGAAAGATTGTGTATTTGTCCGTATTGATCGCCGACGAAAATTGCCTGTCAGTATACTGTTACGATCATTAGGCTATGATACTGAAACAATATTGTCCGAGTTTTTTGAATCAACATCATGTCATTTGAAAAATGGTGAGTTTCATATTGATCTGATTCCCTCCCGTTTGAGAGGTGAAATCGCATTGTTCGATATTATTATGCCTGAAACAGGTGAAATAATTGTCGAGCAAGGGCGCCGAATCACAGCGCGTCACATTAAATCAATGGAAAAAGCCAACATGCAAGACTTGATAGTCCCGCGTGATTATCTTATTGGTAAAGTTCTTGCCAAAAATATTGTTGACATGACCACTGGTGAGTTAATCGCAAATGCCAATGATGAAGTAAGCAGCGATCTTCTTGATTCCATGCCTAATCGTGGTATTACGCAGTTTGACATGATCTATACAAATGACCTTGACCATGGTTCTTATATATCAGATACCCTCAAGATCGACCCAACCTCTTCCCAGCTTGAAGCACTCGTTGAAATATATCGAATGATGCGCCCTGGCGAACCACCAACCAGAGAGGCTGCCGAGGCATTGTTTAAAAATCTGTTTTTTGCAGAAGATCGTTATGATTTGTCTGCAGTTGGTCGCATGAAATTCAACCGCAGGGTTGGACGAAAAGATGATACAGGCCCGGGAACGCTGACAAAAGAAGATATTCTTGCTGTGATCAAGACACTGATAGATATACGAAACGGTAACGGGATGGTTGATGATATCGATCACCTTGGAAACCGAAGAGTACGCAGTGTAGGAGAAATGACCGAAAACCAGTTCAGGGTTGGCCTGGTAAGAGTAGAACGAGCAGTCAAGGAGCGTCTGAGCCTTGCTGAATCAGAAAACCTGATGCCGCAGGATTTGATTAACGCCAAACCGGTATCTGCTGCAATCAAGGAATTTTTTGGTTCAAGCCAATTGTCCCAGTTTATGGACCAGGTAAATCCTTTGTCTGGAATTACACATAAACGTCGGGTTTCAGCTCTTGGACCAGGCGGTTTGACACGCGAGAGAGCCGGCTTTGAAGTACGTGACGTTCATACCACACACTATGGCCGTGTATGCCCTATTGAAACGCCGGAAGGTCCAAACATTGGTTTGATTAATTCATTGTCAGTTTATGCCAGAACCAATGATTATGGCTTCATTGAAACACCATGCAGAAAAGTGGTAGAAGGCAGGGTTACGGATAAAGTTGAATACTTGTCTGCAATTGAAGAGGTTGATCAATATATTGCGCAATCAAGTGTAGCACTCGATGAAAAGGGAAATATCACGGCTGACCTGGTGCCTTGTCGCCATGAAAACG
>CAZDYY010000139.1:0-5465 GCA_964509745.1 uncultured Legionella sp.
TCATAACCCAGGGTGTCGCCTGATTCGCAGATGGGCCCCACAACATGGGCGAACCCTGTGTTTTCATCGTTCAGACGTGTTAAATTGACAATGTGATGGTATGAACCATACAACGCAGGGCGCAGCAATGAATTCATCCCGGTTTCAATGCCAATAAAGCGGACCTTGCCTTTTTCCTTGCACTGGGTGACTTTGGCCAGGATAATTCCGCTTTCAGCAACAAAAAACCGCCCGGGCTCAAGCCATAGCTCGATATGCGGGTAACGGGTTTTCACAGCCATTAATGATACGTCCAGGGCCGCCATGTCCAGTGCTTGTTGCCCCGGTTTTTCAGCAAGTCCAAGCCCTCCACCGAGGTTCAGGATGGTGACATCCGGGAAAATGGTCGTTTCTGCTGCCAGCATCAATGCCGTTTGCTGCCATAATTCCGGTGATAAAATGCCGCTGCCGGAATGTGCATGCAAGCCGATAACCTTGATATTGTGCCGGGTGGTCAGTGTTGCGACGATATCCAGATTGGCTTTCGGTATGCCAAATTTGGATTCATTGCCACCTGTGCAGACGTATTTATGATGACCTGCTCCACACCCAGGATCAATGCGCAGGAAAATGTTCCTGCCGGAAAAGAGTTCTGGCCAGTTTTCCAGCGGATATAAACTGTCGATGGTGAGATGACAATTCAGCGACAGGGCATAGGCATAATCAGATTTCGGGGCGAAATTCGGTGTAAACAACAGACGATGCCTGTCAATGTCAGGGAACAGCGCCAGAACATGATCCAGTTCCTCGATTGAAACGCATTCAAAATTGATCTGTTTGTTAAACAATGTTTGTAAAACAGACGGGTGCGGATTGGCTTTCACTGCATAATACAGCTGGCTGACAGATTTCAGCGTTTGCAATTCATCCGCTTTTTCAATTTGGGTTTCCGGGTTGTATACATAGCAGGGGGATTGTGTTTCTGCCAGTTTTAACAAGTCTGCACGTTTGCTTTCCCACCATGGGGTACGCTGGGCTGGCGGGTTGCCAAATTCTTCATGCCAGCTTTTCGAGTAGTAAAAACTTTGCGGATTATTTTCAATCAATAGCGTATGCAGTTTCTGGCACAATTTATCGGCTTTTGATTCATCCACCACGAAGGTCAGGTTCAAATCGTTGGATGCCAGCGACATCAGGTGAACTTGCTGATCATCAAATACTTCAAGGGCTGATCCCAGTTGTGGCAAAACGGTGCGAATGTGGTGCCCAATCAAACTGACAGCACTGCAGGGTTCAATGATTTTCGCCCGGCAAAAGCCGTTGAGTTCCCGGATCAGAGCCTCCAGCGACTCCCGGTCACGCAATTTGGCATTTGCATCCAGAGACAAGGTAATATTCGCTTCGGAGGATGACAATAAATCAACCGAAAAACCATGATCCCTGAACGCGGTGAACACATCAGCCAGAAAGCCCACCTGTTGCCACATGGTGACCGTATCGATGGATATCAGCGTGATGCTGTGCTTGACCTGGATGGATTTGATGGGTGGCGCATTCTCGTCGCTTTCGCGTGAAATACGTGTACCGGAATGATCAGGCAGCCTTGTGTATTTAACATCCATGGGAATATTGGCCCGTCGCACCGGCGGGATACATAACGGGTGTAATACCTTTGCTCCCATGGAGGCAATTTCCTGCGCCTCATCATAATTCAGCTGTTTTAACAGGCGGGCGTGTGGCAGCTGGTGCGGGTTGGCAGTATAGATACCGGCAACATCCGTCCAGATTTCACAAAGGCTGGCATCGAGAATGGAGGCCAGCAAGGCCGCAGATGTATCTGATCCGCCCCGGCCAAGCAGCACGGTATCCCCGCAGGGATTGGCGGCAATAAACCCTTGCGTGATAATGACGTCATGACCACACTCGGCCAGTTGCCTGGCCAGGGCAGGGTTTGGTTCGCCTTTGCAGCGGGCTGCAAGGTAATTTTCTGCTCCGCCGTTATGGGTCGGTTCGGATTGCAGGGCCTCCCGGGCATCAAACCACAGGCAACCAAGGCCTTTGTTATTCAGAAAAGCATGCCCAAGGCGCGTCATCATCAACTCGCCAAGGCTTAGAATCTGGGCATGGGTTTTTGCCGGAGCTTCCCGCAACAGGGCTATGCCTGTTAACCATTGTTGTAATTGTTGCAGGTCAAGTGCGATTAAATCAGGACTGACGCCCAGTGCTTTGGCCAGCTCCAGATAGCCATCGGTGACGTCGGCCAGAATACTCTGGTGTTCATTCAGCACTGCAGCATCGATCATGCGCTCCAGCTTGTTCGACGCTTGTGTGAGCGCTGAACATACAATCACCGGCTGGGTGTCATTGGCAAGGTGTTTTCGGGTGATTTCGAAAATATTTTCCCATGTCTCGCGGGAAGATACGCTGGTGCCGCCGAACTTGGTGATGACCTGACGCATATTGAATAGCCTCGTGCAAAATTAAAACAGGTTAACATGGACTGACAAGAATTTACAAGAGGGGGTATTTGACTTGCCGGTTCATTCCATTATTATGAATGTAGCTTTAAAAAATAATAATAACAAAAGGGATTAAAAGCATGAAAATAAACCAACTGCCAGTTAAATCACTGGTAAGCGCAGCGGTCATTGCGGTAATGACCAGTCACGCTGCCTATGCAGGTGGCTTTGCTCTTTATACAGAAAGCAGTGGTGCAGCGATTGGTAATTATGCCGCAGGGATTGCAGCGGAAGCAGCTGACGCGTCAACGGCCTGGTACAATCCTGCAGGTCTGGTGTTGTTGAAAAAGCAGGAAGTTCTGGTGAGTGGTGTCGGGGTGTTTCCCAGCACCAAATTGACTGGTACCAGCACATTTGCAACTCCGCCATTGCCGTCCTATGTTCAAACTTTCAGTAATCTGCAAGGCGCTAAAGATGCGGTTGTTCCTGCTATTCACTATGCCCTGCCATTAGGGGAAAGTGCTGCCTTCGGTTTCAGTATTGTTGCGCCATTTGGTTTGTCAACTGACTGGGGTACTGACTCGCCAGTTCGTTATGCGGCAACCAAAACAGAATTGAAAACAATTGATGTGTCGCCAGATATCGCTGGTAAATTGAACGAAAACATTTCGTTTGGTCTGGGTATTGATGTGCAGTGGGCCGACGTGACGTTTAACAGGGATCTGGGTGCGCCAACCTTGTTGCAATTTATGGGCATGTCTCCCACATTATTTGATTCAACATCTGATAACAAAGGCTCCTCTGTTGGTTTTGGCTTCCACACCGGTTTGCTCGGGGCGTTTAATGACAATCATACCCGGCTGGGGGTAAATTATCAGTCGAGAGTGTCGCACAGGTTCCACGGTAGCAGTACCCTGACAGGTCGTTTGACCAATCTGGACTTTGAACCCGGAGTATTTAGAAATGATGCGTTACAGGCCAATGATATCAACCTGCCGGATGTATTGACCCTCAGTGCTTACCAGGACATCAATTCCCGTTGGGCGGTGCTGGGATCCGTGGTGTATACCGGCTGGAATACATTCAATACGATTCAGCTGAACAACGTTGCAGCCTTTTCGACGATGGTTGGCCCTGTGATTGCCAATTCAACAACAGTTGAGGATTACCGTGATACATGGCGTTTAGCTGCAGGTGCGAACTTTCATGTGAACGATAAATGGATGATGCGTGCAGGGGTTGGTTATGATCAAACACCAACAGTTGATGCACATCGCGATGTACGTCTGCCTGATGCAAATCGCTGGGCGTTGTCAATCGGAACGCATTATCAACCGACAGAGGCGCTGGGTGTAGATGTTGGTTATGCCTATTTGTTTGCAGCCAACGATCCCATCGTGAATAACACCATACCGTTGAGGTCTACGGCGTATTATAACGTCAATGCAACCGGTAAGGTGAATGCTCAGCTGGTTGGGGCGCAAATCGTCTGGTCAGTGGATAAAGCTGCTACGAAAGCTATGAAGTAAAGATAATCCTGACAAGTTGTCGCCCCGCCTGTGCGGGGGGCGACAACAATCCAGCAAGCCGTTTAGTCTGCCAGAATCGTTGTTTCTGCAGGTCCGTTAACAATTAATGTATACCCATTGCCATGCAATTCTTTCGGTGTAATATCACCGGTGTTCAAATCCAGCATAACGGTGCCGATCACCAGCGGGTAAGGGGTATTGGTCGCCATTTTAATCAATGCAGAGCATTTGTTATCTACAGTATGTTTGAAACATGCCATTCTAACGGTCACCCATGAAACTTTATTATCACTGTTTGCCTTGGTAGGGTGGGTTGAAGGAATCGTTCCAGCAATAAAAGCATTTGATTCCAGATTGGTGGTATTGTGTGTGATGAGTACCGCAGGGCTTGCCAGCGCTACAGATGCACCTGCGCTTAATGTAGCAGCAACCAGCAGTTTTTGAAATTGGCTCAATGTAATTCTCCGTAAAATTTAATATCGGGTAATTGCTCGCCTGACGTCCCGGAGAGCTTGCCCAGACGAACAGTATATAAATATTTGGCCAGAAATAGAAGCTGTCACTTATTTTTGCATGACATATTTCCCGGGTGCCGGAGGGAGAGCCGGATCAATCACAGGTTTTGCCACGCGCTTTGATGAACTGTGGGTTACCAGCCAGTCATGCCATGCATGCCACCATGAACCATCGTGTTTTGTTGCCGATTTTAACCATTTGGCGGGCCCATAGTAAGGCATATCTTTCTGGTGTTCATTGATAAAATAATATCGTCCTTTGTGTTTGGGTTCGCTCACTACGCCGGCATTGTGACCGCCGTTAGTCAGGACAAAGGTGATGTCTGTGTGCATCATGAGATGGACTTTATAAACGGATTTCCAGGGTGCCACGTGGTCTGTTTCAGTACTGACAGCAAAAACGGGCAGTTTAATATTTTTTGGCGCAACCAGTTCGCCTTCAACTTTAAAATTTCCCTCGGCGAACTCATTGTCAAGAAACAGTTTTTTAAGGTATTCACTATGCATTTTATAAGGCATTCTGGTGGCATCAGCATTCCATGCGAGCAGATCAATCATGCCGCGTTCCTTGCCGTGCATGTAGTCATCCACCATTTTAGACCAGATTAAATCGTACGAGCGAAGCATCTGGAACGAGCCGGCCATTTGTTTGGTATCCAGATAGCCTTGTTCCCACATGATATTTTTCAGGAATGATATTTCACTGGCCGTGATAAACAGCATGAGTTCGCCTGCTTCTGTAAAGTCGCCCTGCGCACCCAGAAGAGACAAACTTTTCAGGCGTTTATCCCCATCCCTGGCCATGGCAGCAGCCACGATCATCGCCAGCGTTCCACCGAGGCAATAGCCTAACAGATGAATTTTTTTGTCTGGCAGAATACCGGAAATCGCATCGATAGCCCCCATTGCCCCCAGTCGATAATAATCATCCATGCCCAGATCCCGGTCTTCCTTGTCGGGGTTGCGCCACGATACCATGAATA
>CAZDYY010000140.1:0-5413 GCA_964509745.1 uncultured Legionella sp.
GCGTCATTTTTGCTGCAAGCAAATACCTCAATACCTCAGCAAACATGGTCACCGATCAAATCGATGGCATAGGCTCAACCTTGCTGAACATATTTACCCGCTCCAGAAAGGAAAATCGTCCTCCCAGCGAAATTGCAGATACCATGGCACAAGAAAAGCTGGCATAAGTAAATGAAATCTATCACCATGACACCTGCATTATATGATTACATGCTTGATATTTCCCTGCGTGAACACCCTGTATTACAAAAATTACGCGAGGAAACATCAACCATGCAACTGGCCCTGATGCAGGTTGCGCCGGAACAAGCCCAGTTTATGCAATTGCTCATCAGGATTCTGCGTGCAAAAAACGTGCTGGAACTGGGCACCTTTACCGGATACAGTGCCCTGGCCATGGCCCTGGCGCTGCCGGATGACGGGCGATTAATTACCTGTGATATCAATACAGAATGGACCGACAAGGCACACCCTTACTGGCGTGAAGCAGGACAAGACAAAAAAATCGAACTGCGTCTCGGGCGCGCGAACGACACTCTGGACAACCTTCTGCTGGATGGCCATGCCCATTCCTTTGATTTTATTTTCATCGATGCAGACAAAACCGGTTACCTGAATTATTATGAAAAAGCCCTGGAGCTGGTTTCACCCCGGGGGCTGATTGCCATAGACAATGTGTTTTGGGATGGTGAAGTCATTAACACTGAAAATACCGGCGCCCAAACCCGGGAAATACGCAAACTGAATGCACTCATCAAGCAGGATGAACGGGTCGACACCAGCTTGCTGGCCATTGCAGATGGATTGTTTTTGGTGAGGTTGAAAGAATAAATACATGACATTCACAAGGAGTGTGTACAATGAACAACAAACAGGAAAACCCCTGCGGTCTTGACGGCTTCGCATTTCTTGAATTCTCGGGCCCGAACAAAAAGCTCCTGCACCAGCAATTTATTCATATGGGGTTTCAACCCACGGCCAGCCATGCCAGCGAAGATATAACGTTATACCAGCAAGGCCAAATTCAATTCATCATCAATGCAGCAACCAACTGCCAGGCTCAAACCCATGCGAATACTCATGGACCCGGTACCTGTGCCATGGGATTTAAAGTGGCTGATGCTGATGCTGCGTTTGCTCATGCCATCAAGCATGGTGCGACCCCGTTCCACGACAAGAAACATGTCGATCATGGTTTGCCTGCCATTCAGGCCATTGGTGGCAGTGTGATTTATTTCGTAGACGACAAAAACCAGCCGTTTGCACAACAGTGGAAGTCTCTTTCACCCTACAAGGCAGATGAGAAAATTCTGCTGGCCAATATTGATCATCTGACCCACAACGTGTTTCGTGGCAACATGGATAAATGGGCTAAATTTTATGCCGATATTTTTAATTTTCAGGAAATTCGCTACTTTGACATCGTTGGAAAATTGACAGGGCTTGTCAGCAGAGCATTAGGCAGTCCTTGCGGAAAAATAAAGATTCCGTTAAATGAATCCAAGGATGACAAATCCCAAATTGAAGAGTTTTTGCATGAATACCATGGCGAAGGCATCCAGCACGTCGCACTGGCTACAAATGATATTTATCACACGGTCCATACATTAAACAAAAATGGAGTACATTTTCTCAGTGTGCCTGACACCTATTACGAAATGATTGAACAGCGTATTCCATGGCACTCCGAGCCACTGGATAAATTGCGCCGGGAACAAATCCTGATTGATGGAGAAAAAGAGCCCGAGCATGGATTATTACTGCAAATTTTCACTCAAAATGTGTTCGGCCCGGTATTTTTTGAAATTATTCAGCGCAAGGGTAATCAGGGATTTGGAGAAGGAAATTTCCAGGCGTTGTTTGAAGCCATTGAACGCGATCAAATCAAACGAGGCACTTTAAAAGGATAACACCCTGTGAAACTGGCTACCCTCAAATCAAAACACTGCCGCGATGGTGAACTGTGCATCGTTAACAAAATTCTGACCAAAGCAGTCAGGGTTCCACAGATAGCACCAACGTTACAACGCGCGCTGGAAGACTGGGACAATCTGTCACCAAAACTTCAGGCCATCTACGAACAGCTCAATAAAGATGAACTGGATACCGCGTTTACATTTGACCCAGCCCAAATGACCTCTCCCCTGCCCCGCGCCTACCAGTGGGCTGATGGCAGTGCCTATGTCAACCATGTTGAACTGGTACGAAAGGCCCGGGGAGCTGAAATGCCCGCGAATTTCTGGACTGACCCGCTGATGTATCAGGGAGGCTCAGACAGTTTTATTGGACCCAATGATGACATTATTGTCGCAGACGAAGCCTTCGGCATTGATTTTGAAGCAGAAGTTGCCATTATTACAGATGATGTCGGCATGGGAGTCGCTCCAGACAGGGCGGAACAACACATCCGCCTGCTCATGCTGGTCAATGATGTCTCGCTGCGCAATCTGATTCCGGATGAGATTGCCAAGGGATTTGGTTTTTTCCAGTCAAAACCATCCAGCAGTTTCTCCCCTGTTGCGGTCACACCGGATGAACTGGGTCATCACTGGGATGGCAAACGTCTCAGCCTGCCCTTAATCAGTCATTTGAATGGCCAGTTATTTGGCGAGCCCAATGCGGGCATCGACATGACCTTTTCATTTCCACAACTGATTGCTCACGCCGCACGCACCCGCCCTCTCGGCGCCGGTACGATTATTGGCTCAGGCACTGTATCCAACCTTGATCGCAGCCACGGTTCATCCTGTATTGCTGAAAAGCGCATGCTGGAAATACTTGCAGAGGGTAAAGCCTCGACACCCTTCATGCGTTTTGGTGACCGCATTCGCATTGAAATGAAGGATAGTGCCGGATTAAGTATTTTTGGTGCCATTGATCAAGTCACAGCCCCATTAAGAGACAGGCCAGCATGAAACTTTACGACTACTACCGTTCCACAGCCAGCTACCGGGTACGTATTGCGTTAAATATCAAAAGCATTCCATATGAGAAAATTCCGGTCCATTTGATTAATCATGGCGGGGAACAACACCAGGCAAATTATCTTGCGCTCAATCCTCAGGGGCTTGTGCCCGCGCTGGATGACAATGACCACATTTTGACCCAGTCTCTGGCAATAATAGAATACCTGAACGATATCCATCCCTATCCTGCCCTGCTTCCTGAAGATCCGTATGCTCGCGCCAGAACAAGAAGCATCGCAATGACCATCGCCTGTGACATGCATCCGCTGAACAACTTGCGTGTATTACAGCAATTAAAAACACAATTTCAGGCAACTGAAGATCAAGTTCGTGAGTGGTATCATCACTGGCTGAAAAAAGGCTTTGATGCGCTGGAAAATCTGCTGATCAAATTACCAAGGGAAAACCATGTTTGCTATGGCCAGGATATCACCATCGCCGATGTCTGCCTCATTCCCCAGGTGTACAATGCCAGACGATTTAATTTTCCAATGGAATCTTATCCATTGATTTGTGAAATCAACAATTATTGCCTGACGCTACCTGCATTCATACAGGCAGCACCGGAATATATACAAGTCGAACACCAGGATAAATGAAAAAATCACATCAGAATACTTTTGAACACACATGGCACGAAAAAACTGCAGAGCATGTTATTGCCATATTGAATTCCAGTGAGTCAGGGCTTACTGCTAAAGAATCACGGAAACGATTGAAACTCCATGGGTTGAACCGTCTGCCTGAACCTGCTTCGAAAAACGTTCTGGTTCGTTTTCTGCTGCAATTTCACAATATTTTAATCTATGTATTACTTATTGCTGCGCTGGTGACGTTGTTATTGCAACACATAATTGATGCCGGGATTATTCTGGCCGTTGTAATCATCAATGCATTCATTGGATTTATTCAGGAAGGGAAGGCGGAAAAAGCACTAAACGCTATTCGACAGACATTATCACTCACTGCAAATGTCTTGCGTTATGGAGAAAGACGTCGTATTGCCAGCGAATTGCTTGTCCCGGGAGATATTGTTTTGCTGGAAGCCGGGGACAAGGTTCCAGCAGACTTACGGTTGCTCAAAGCCCACGGTCTAATCATACAGGAGGCCATATTGACTGGAGAAAATGCTCCAGTTATCAAACATGTGTTGCCAGTAACGAATGACGCGGTGTTGGGTGACAGATTTTGCATGGCATTTAGCGGAACAACTGTAACCGGTGGACAGGGAACTGGCATCGTTGTTGCAACTGGTGAATCAACGCAAATTGGAAGAATAAGTGAATTAATGATAGATATTGAATCATTAACGACACCTCTGCTTGTTCAAATGGGGGGGTTTGCAAAATGGCTTACCCTGAGCATTTTGTGTGTGGCACTCACTTTACTAGCGTATGGGTATTTTGTTCAACAACAAACTTTTATTGATCTGTTTATGTTAATCGTAGCTTTGTCAGTAGCGGCTATTCCTGAAGGCTTGCCGGCTGTACTGTCAATTACCCTGTCCATTGGTGTTCACGAAATGGCACGTCGCCATATGATTATCCGTCGACTACCAGCGATTGAAGCACTAGGTTCAGTTTCTGTAATTTGTACCGATAAAACAGGAACCTTGACATTGAATGAGATGACGGTTGTTTCGGTAGCAACAGAAGCTCACTTGTTTGATGTTTCAGGAACCGGATATGAACCGGTTGGTGATATAATACTTAATCATGCTTTCATTGATGTTGAACAATATCCTTTATTACAACTACTCGCCAGAGCGTCGCTGCTTTGCAATGATGCGGCAATTCATGAACAAAATAATGAATGGCTGGTAGAAGGCGACCCCATGGAAGGAGCCCTGCTGACGTTTGCAATGAAAGCAGGACTGATTCAAGCGAGTGAAAAAGAAGCATGGGTACGCACTGATGTTATTCCCTTTGATGCAAGCCATCGATTCATGGCGACCTTGCATCATGATCATTTTCAACATGCCATATTAATTGTCAAAGGGTCACCCGAGAAGTTGCTGGATATATGTAAAAGTCAGCAAAGTGAACAAGGCCATATCGAGGTCCTCGACAGAACGTACTGGGAAAATAAAATTGAAATGCTTGCTGCTCGTGGGCAGCGAGTTCTTGCCGTTGCATACCGAAACGTAAAGCCTGAACATACTGTTTTAGAGTTTTCCGATATTAAGCATGATTTGATTTTTATTGGAATGCTGGGTTTACTTGATCAGCCACGTCCGGAAGTTATTGACGCAATAGCTCAATGTCATACCGCAGGGATTAAGGTAAAAATGATAACTGGCGATCATGCCTGCACAGCGCTTGCGATAGGTCGAAAAATTGGACTTGAACAACCTGACCGGATGTTAACCGGATCAGAACTGGACAAAATGAGTGATGAAGCGTTGGCTCAGGCCGTGCAGGATACCACTATTTTCGCCCGGACAAGTC
>CAZDYY010000141.1:0-5405 GCA_964509745.1 uncultured Legionella sp.
CCCCGCCGCAACAGCCAGTGCCCCGTCACCCTGCAAGGCATGAATATCATTGATCATTGAAGCCCCCGCTGCAACTGCGGCAGCCATGACCTCCGCCTTGCAGGTGTCAATGGAGATGGGGATATCATGCATCGATCGAATACACTCAATCACTGGAATGACCCGGGAGAGTTCCTCGTCAACAGAAACAGCGGCAGCACCGGGACGGGAGGATTCACCACCCACATCAATCATATCAGCGCCCTGGTCAATCAGGGCCTGAGCCCGATGCAAGGCAGCCACCGACTCCATGAACTGTCCCGCATCCGAAAACGAATCCGGGGTAATGTTCAATATACCCATGACCCGGGGTTGATGCAGATAGCCAGACAAACAGGTCATCACAACAATGGCTCACCACCCAGTGAGGCACTTGCAGAACCTTTGGATTTTTTGCTTTTTTCCTGCTTGTCATTATCCTTGTCGTCATTATCACTATCAGCCAGCTTGATGGACTCCCAGTCATCCGGCGGTGACGGCGCTTTTCCATCCATAATTTCTTTTATCTGGCTGGAATCAATGGTTTCATACTTAATCAGGCCTTCTGCCATTAAATGCAGACATGCCAGGTTATCCGTCAAAATGGTTTTTGCACGCTGGTAATTGCGATCAATGATGGCGCGGACCTCATCATCAATCTGACGTGCAGTCTCATTGGAAATTTCCTTGTTTTGATTGACCGAACGACCGAGAAATACTTCCTCTTCTTCCTGACCAAACGTCAGGGGTCCAAGTGTTGACAAGCCCCAGCTGGTTACCATTTTTCGGGCAATGTCTGTAGCCCGCATAATGTCATTGGAAGCGCCCGTCGTGACACTGTCCGCACCAAAAATCAACTCTTCTGCAACCCGTCCGCCAAACAGACTGGCCAGCTGGCTTTCCAGACGACGACGGGTATGACTGTAGCGGTCGCGTTCCGGCAGAAACATGGTAACACCCAGTGCACGTCCGCGGGGAATAATGGACACCTTGTAAACCGGATCATGTTCAGGAACCAGCAAACCAACAATCGCGTGACCGGCCTCGTGATAAGCCGTCAGCTTTTTCTCGTTGTCATCCATCACCATCGAGCGACGTTCTGCACCCATCATGATCTTGTCTTTCGCCTTGTCCAGCTCCAGCATGCTCACTTTACGCTTGTTGGTGCGCGCTGCAAACAACGCGGCTTCATTGACAAGATTGGCCAGATCCGCCCCGGAAAAACCGGGTGTGCCTCGTGCAATAGGTAAAATTGAAACGCTGTCTTCCACGGGCACCTTGGTCAAATGCACTTTCAGAATTTGTTCTCGTCCGCGAATATCAGGCAGGGGAACAACCACCTGACGATCAAAACGACCGGGGCGCAGCAATGCCGGATCGAGCACATCGGGCCGGTTTGTTGCAGCAATGACAATCACGCCTTCATTGCCTTCAAACCCGTCCATCTCAACCAGCAACTGGTTCAGGGTTTGTTCACGTTCATCATGACCACCACCAAGCCCTGCCCCGCGATGCCGGCCTACGGCATCGTATTCATCAATAAAGATGATGCAGGACGCCTGCTTTTTGGCCTGTTCAAACATATCCCGCACCCGTGATGCGCCAACACCGACAAACATTTCAACGAAATCAGAACCGGATATGGTAAAAAAGGGCACTTTTGCTTCACCCGCTACAGCACGGGCCAGTAATGTTTTACCAGTACCGGGGGAGCCGACCAGCAGCACCCCGCGTGGAATACGCCCGCCCAGATTCTGGAACTTTGTCGGGTCACGCAGAAAATCAACCAGTTCCTTCACTTCATCTTTCGCTTCATCAACACCCGCTACATCAGCGAACGTTGCTTTGACCTGATCCTCGTTCAACAATCGCGCTCTGGAGCGGCCAAACGACATGGCACCTCGCCCGCCGCCGCCCTGCATCTGGCGCATAAAAAACACCCAGACGCCAATCAGCAGCAACATGGGGAACCAGTTGATAAACAGATGCAACAGGAAGCTTTCCTGCTGTTTTTCCTGGCCGTTGACGTTCACATTGTATTTCAGCAACTCACCCAGCAAGGCGCTGTCGCGAACAGGCATATAGGTTACGAAACGATGATTGTTTTTGGTGATGCCCTTGATGATTTTATCATCTTCAATGGTCACCGAACTCACCTGTCCCTGATCAACATCCTTGAGGAACTGGCTGTAGGATACTTTTTCAGCGTTGGCGGGATGCGGGCCAAAATTACTGAAGACAGAAACCAGTACAATGGCTACAATTAACCACAAAAATAAATTCTTGACCATGTCGTTCAAAGTATTAACCTCTTTTATGATGGAAGTCGTAATAATATTAAAGTTACTACAAACTATAGCCCTTAGCCAGCAAATAGGTTTCCCGGGATCGCGCACGCGAGGCGCCGGGCTTTCTAATTACCACCCGTTCAAATTGCGACCGAACCTGTTTAACAATATCATCAAACCCTGCACCATGAAAAATTTTCATCAACAGCGTCCCGCCAGGTTTCAGCATTTTCTGGCTGAAATCATAGGCCAGCTCGACAAGATACATGGCACGCGGAATATCCACGGCCGATGTTCCACTCATATTCGGTGCCATATCAGATAATACGACATCCACACCGTGCTCAGGCACCAGTGCCATCAGCTCCTGCAAGACCGTATCCTCGCGAAAATCACCCGTAATGAACGTCACCCCCGGCAGCGGTGCAACGGGCAGCAAATCCAGCCCGATAATACTGCCTTGTCCTGCAAGCTTTTCCGCAACATACTGCGTCCACCCGCCGGGAGCCGCGCCCAAATCAACCACGGTCATCCCGGGCCGGAACAGGCGCTCCTTTTCATCGACTTCTTTCAGCTTGTACACAGCACGGCTGCGATACCCTTCGGCATGCGCCTTTTTAACATAAACATCATCAAAATGTTCCTGCAACCAGCGATTACTACTCTTGGAGCGAGCCATACTATCCAGTCAATTAAAAATATTTATCCTATCATACGCAATTTTACTACCTTTTCACAGCAAAACGTGCAATAATTCGCCACTTTATTTCATAAAGCCCGACCTCGTCATCTCTTGCGATGCCATGACTGGCGAAAAGGCTCTTTTTCAGGACATTATTATGGACTCGTCACTCAAGCAAATGCTCAAGGCGCGCGCGCATCACCTGAGGCCAGTTGTGCTGCTGGGCAACAAAGGTTTAACCCCTGCGGTCATTGAGGAAACCAACATCGCCCTGACAGCGCATGAGCTGATCAAGGTTAAAATCAATGGAGCAGAAAAAGCTGACCGGCAAGTAATTGCGGCAGAATTGTGTGATGCGCTAAACGCTTCACTGGTGCAACTGATTGGCTCCACAGCAATTCTTTATCGAGAAAATGTAGATAAATAATCAGGCCCGCTCAATTTACTTTTATGCGCTATTTTGATACAATTCAGCCAAAATCATAATCCCGGGTGGTGTTAACCATGACAAAATTTGCCCTGACTGCTGCAGATAGGAAAATTAATGAAGAGGCGGAAGCCCGCGCCATTATCATGGATCACCTTCGTGGTGTAGACAAAAGCGTAATCGCGGCAAGACTGCAAGCGCTCAGTAAAACATCCGGCGACTTCGGTGTTGATGGCAAAGAACGCTTTCAAAAAATAAAATTAACCTCCCAAAACGCCTGTATCCCCAATGGCATTCATGACGTATTGAATGAGCTCTCTATTGATGGCGTCATACTGCACCTCATGACACTGGATGATGCTGAAACCAACGGATATACCGGTTGTTATGTCTGGGATGAATCTTATGTCTGGAGAAATGAAGAGCTCAAGACTGCAAAGAGTAACCAGCAAGGACGATTGTCCTATATCCCCCTTTTTGGCAAGGTTGAGGAATATCTGGAGCTGGATCGCGAAAAAATATCTGCCCGTGGTTTTACCAAAGAAATAAAAGCTCTCCCACACTTCCCGCACCATAAAAAGAAAAATGATCAATCCATCTACCTGTCTGCCGAGCAGCGCGAAGAGTTAATAACAAAAAATACGCTCTTGAGGCACGATGCACCGCACATCACAGAGCACAAGCGTGATTATCTGGATGAAAACATCTGCCCGAACCTTTATGCTGCATTAAAAAAACTCTCAGATAATCATGAGCATATCCGCGTTCTGGTCGATATGATCGATGAAACAAGGATCGAGAATTCCTGGTGGCTCTATTTTATGTCTGCTGCCACGCTAACCGCCATTTCCGGGGCAATCTTTTATCTGAAGGATCATGTTGAACTCATCAAAAACTGGTTTAACCGTACCCTGCCGGTTGTCACCCGCCTGTTTGGCAACACCGTATATTTGCTGCGCAATACACCGCTCATTGGTATGGTATCCAATGGATTGCCTCTGATTTATGCATGGTACAAATCATTTATTGATGACACATTTTCCGATACCAACAAACAAATCAAACTGTTGCTTAAAACATTGATTTATTCTTTACCGATACTGGGTTACACACTGTGTTACCTAGCCGCAGGTGCCATGACCATGACCGCGTTGTATGTGTTTGTTACCGGCGCCTTAATTGATGTCATTGAACCGATAGTCACCTGGTTTCAGGGCTATCTGAAACGACGCAACAATCCTCAAGGTACTGAAAGCGAATATAATAGTGCGGCAAACAAAACCCGTTCTGACATTTTTTTCCAGCGCGACGGGGCGGTCCTTGCCACCAAAGTGCTGGCAAATCTGGCTACAACGGCCGCAGTAATTATATGGTGCGTTTTCCCACCCAGCCTGGCTATTTCACTGCCTTGTATCGTCTTTTCCCAGCTGGTAACCCTGGCAAAAGACTTCAAGTTAAAAAGTATCAATAATTACTATGACACTCAAGGGCAAAAATTAATTCGTGAAATATACTTCAGTACTGGTAAGGCATACGAAATTAATAGCGGCAACGCCAAGGCATACGCCCAGGCATACACGGTCATTGATACACTACAAGCCCAATCAAAACGCAAGACCCCGAACCCGCCATCAGCCCGGTTATTCTCACCCTGTCCCGCGAATGGTGACAGTCAGTCACGTAGAGTATATAATCCCGGCAGAACACGTACCCAAGACAACAACCATGCTCCTGAGACAAATACCCAACGCACTGACATTGTCACGACTGATCCTGATAGCACCGTTTCTGGTGTTTCTCTATCATCAGGAATACGTTAACGCGTTTTACACATTTCTGCTTGCAGGCTTTACCGATGGCCTGGACGGCTGGCTGGCCAGAGCTTTTCACTGGCAAAGCCCGTTTGGCTCGTTTGTCGACCCGATGGCCGACAAACTGCTGATTGCATCAAGTTTTATCTCGCTGGCCCTGATTGGCTGCATTCCATGGT
>CAZDYY010000142.1:0-5378 GCA_964509745.1 uncultured Legionella sp.
GTTGCTGTAACTTCAGGAGTTGCTGTAACTTCAGGAGTTGCTGTAACTTCAGGAGCTGCTGTAACTTCAGGAGCTGCTGTAACTTCAGGAGCTGCTGTAACTTCAGGAGCTGCCTGCGCTTCATTTGTTGTTGAAACAGCTGGTTTGCTGAACTGGCTGGTAAATGTACCCCACAAGTTGCTGATTTTGTCAGCTGCATACTTCAAGCCAGCGTATGCCATTTCCGCAGCTTTCTTTACCGCCAGGGGTATCAAGGCAAGTAATGCAAATGGAGTAGTTACAACCGTGAGGATAGTTCCTGCACTGATAATCAGCAGATCCATCATTGCACTTAAAAATGCTAACTTACCATTTTGGTAGTCATTTTTCAGGCTAATAACAGATCGGTAACTTCCAGTTGCAAATACGTATGGGATTCTGACAATTTTATTCAAATAATTATCCATTCTTTCAGACAGTGTAGCCATAAAGTCAACTCCAGGTGGCGGTTTTGGGTGGGTTTAAAAAAATCGGATTCTACTACTATGTGAATAAAAATGCAACATGTTGTGGATTAATTTTTTATTCCATGAGCTAGCCTGTGATCAACCCAATCCACATTAAAAGACCATACAGACTGTTAGTTGCAAATGCACGCAGGAATAAACCGGTACGTCGGGTGCGAATTAACCATTGTTGATAGATAAGTACAGCTCCGGCAAGCCCCCAGGCCAGATAGAACCAGACTGAACAGTGCAGGGCTAAGGCCAGAACAATCCACAAGCTGTGAAAAAAGACTTGTAACAACAGGATGATCTGACAATCATACTGGCCAAACAGCACGGCTGTGGAGTTTACGCCAATACGCAAATCATCCTCACGATCAGCCATCGCATACATGGTGTCGTAAGCCACTATCCAGGCAAAGTTAAGCACAAACAACACCAGCATATTGACGTCAGGAGATTGGTCTGATGCAACAAACGCCATGGGAATCCCCATGGAAAAGGCGAGCCCGAGAATGAGCTGTGGCGCATGGAAAAAGCGTTTGCAGAACGGGTAGAGTACCGTAACAAACAGGGCAAACAATGCATAGAAAAAACAATTTCGGGGTAATTGTAACAACACCCACAGGGCAGCACACAGCAATACAATCAGGATAATCAACGCCTCCGGCAAAGTCACCTCACCACTGGTCAGGGGACGCAATTTTGTCCGGCTGACGTGCTTGTCAATGTTCCGATCAGCAATATCGTTCACCACGCAACCTGCGGCGCGCATGAAAACGGTGCCGAGGAAAAAATACATGATGAGATGCAGAGGGGGAGTTCCTTGATTGGCTATCCATAATGCCCAGGCCGTCGGCAACCACAACAGGGCGATTCCGGCGGGCTTGTGAAAGCGCATCAGGCGAAGCCAGGCGGATGGGTTTGCCTGTATCAAAGCTCGATGGGTGGATGCCATTCAGTGAACTACCTTTGCCGTTATCTTTATTCCCTCTACTTTTTGCAGAACGCCAATAACAGAAAACAGGGATTCAGCCGTCGGGTTTCCGGATGCGCTGAACATACGATGTAAACTTTTACTATTTTTATGCACAAGCCGCGCTAGTGGTTCAAATGAGATCGTGGCATTAATAAAATCCCTGAGCAAAGATTTGGCCAAACTAATGTCGTCGGAAAGTAATGCATTAACGATTTCAATTAGCATTGCTTGTCGAAAATCGCTGTCATGTTGGGCTCTCTCGCGTATAGTACTTTTAAAATCTTTTGTTAATGCCATATACTTATCCTTATAGAGCGGTTGTAATTTTGGCGGCCGCTATTGTATTAAGGTTTTTAAACCATTTTTCAAATGGACTGGAGCCATCAGTCCGCATATATTCTTCTATTTTAATCTTCATTTTAATAGTAACCCATATGTTACCAGGTATCAAGTGGCGTTGTTTATTTTGCAAAGTGCAACAAACCAGGCAAAAGTATTTCAAGCAGAAAGAATGGATTGCCGTTGGTCAGGCGAAACTCGGATAACCGCACCCAGAGTGATGAGGAATCCTGATGCATTGTCTGGTTTAGCCACTGGTATTCGGGTGAAGACGGGGTGATCATGTAATGGGTTAATGTCTCACGTTTTATCTTGTGGCCGTTAAAGATCAACTGCCCCAGTGATTCGGTTTTCAGGCGATCAAATAAAGCTGTATCTGATTGCCAGGTGCCTTCTGGTATCACCGTACGGGCATACCAGCAGGGTATACCGTGTGCTTCAATAAGAATTTGTCGATGAACTACCGGACCGGCTTTCAGCTTTAATGCGTTTTGATCCCACGCATCAGCCTGTTCCTTGCGCTGATCCAGCACAGCCAGATGGGCATCGCCGGCAAGTTCATGCAGCTTGTTGGTTAATGATTGTTCATAAACGAGCCATGGGAGCAGGGAAGGTGGGGGAGCCGGGATGTCGATCATGCCATTTGTTCCAGAAATTCTGTCAGATGGGGTTTGTTTTTCTCATTGCCCAAATAGTCGCGCAACTGTGCCAGAGCATTGGCATATTCATCCTGACTGATGACGCCGCGAATCAGTTCAAAGCGTAAATAGACACACCAGGTATTCAATACGTCGGTTTCGCAGTAATTACGAATACCCCGGAGGTTTCCCGCCTGGTACTCTGTCCAGACCTTGCTGCCGCTCATGCCCATTTTGCCAGGAAATCCCAGCATGGTTGCGATGTCATCCAGGGGCGCGAAGGCTTTGTTTTGATACCCCGCCAGAACATCCATCAAATCCAGATGTCGATAGTGGAAGCGGTTGAGGTAGTTGTTCCACTTGAATGCTTGCTGGTTTTCACCAGATTCCCAGTAAGCGGGGGCTTCGACTCCATGCAGCAAAGCCCGGTAATGCAATACAGGCAAATCAAATCCACTACCGTTCCAGCTGACCAGTGTGGGTATGTTTTTGTCTATACCGGTAAAAAATCGCTGGATTAATTCTTTTTCATCCGATTGCTCATCACCCAGGGACCAGACTTTTAATTGCGAACCTTTACTTAATACGAGTGATATGGCAACTACTTTTTGCAGGTAATGTGGCAGGAAGTCATTACCTGCTTTTGCGCGCCGCATGGCAAACATGGCCGAACCGATATCCGCATCAGAAAGTCCATCCAGGTGATATAATTTTCGTCCGGCATCAATATCCGGGATGGTTTCAATGTCAAATACCAAAATGGACATGAGTTTACCGTGTGCGTTTTTATAGGGGGTTAAGGATAACAATAAAGTATGAGAAATGAAATCTGTACGCATCACAGAACCACGCAGGGTTGTCCTGCTAAAATTCTGAATGGATCCCGCGAACAAGTCGTAGAGAATCGGCTGGCGAATGTCATTAGGTGAGACGCCCCGCTTAAGTGCTTGACATATTTTCTGATTTAAAATAGAGCAACAAGTCGTAAATCAACAATAAGGTAATGCCTTGTGAATGGAAAAATTATAATTACCACAAACAATAATTTTGATCTGGATAACCTGTTGAGAGGGATGATTATTCGTTTTGCATTGCAACCGGCAGCCAATGAAATCAGTATTCAGAGTATCCCGGAGCAAGCGCGCATAATGATGGATGTTCCGCTTGATATTTATGATGATGTCGTTTTTTTTCTGCTCCATGACAAGTTACTTGAGATTTCTTGTAAAAAAACCGACATCATGCATCAATGGGAAAATTATATCTATTGTACTGTTGAGCAAGAGGGATACAGCGGTAATATAAATTACAAGCACATACATCCGGATATAATATGTCCCGAGTGGCGCGATGCAGGACCCCTGGTTTTATACACCAAACGTGGTTTTCTATCTCGCAAAACTCAAATACCGGTTAATCAGGATGATATTTATCTACCCGAAAGCCTGGCAACTGACCTTGTTGAAAAGATACTGGAACAACCGGGCATAATAAAAATTACAGTGTTTGATAAAGTGAATGCATCTGAAGAAACATATTATCCACCGGGGAATGAAGTTTCTTGTTGTCTCGTAATGTAGGGTTTGGTGACATACAAGTATAATAAGTCCAATAGTTCATACTATTGGACTTTATGTTTTATGATTTATTTTTGCGATGACGTTGCCAGACAGCGCTGGATAATATAAGTTAAACCAGATTGTACCTGGCTTGAAACAATAATGACAAAAACATCCGGATGTCCCATACCCAAACCAGTAATTGACACCAGCCAGCATCTTCACGATGCCCATTGGCAATCCTCGGGTGCGCCGGAATTCGCAAAACATGATTTGATTTGTGTGCTGGATTATTTAAAACAATATGAAACCAACAATGCAACATTTGAAGCTTATCGCCGTGAGGTGGAACGTTTGCTGCAATGGTCCTGGCTTATCGAAAAAAAATCGTTGCTGGATTTGAAACGCCAGGATATGGAAAACTATATCCAGTTTTGTCTTGATCCACCAACGCTATGGATTGGCTCAAAAAAAGTATCACGATTCATCAATCATGAAGGAAAGCGTGTACCTAATCCAGACTGGCGCCCTTTTGTAGCAACGGTAAGCAAGGCTGAGCATAAACAAGGGGTTAAGCCGGACAAGCTGCATTATCAAATGTCTCAAAAAGCCATCCGTGAAATATTTACGGTATTAAGCAGTTTTTATAATTTCCTGGCGCTGGATGAAAAGGTTTCAATCAATCCTGTCGCATTGATGAGACAAAAAAGTAAATATATTCAAAAACGCCAGCATCAGGCACAAGTCTTTCGTTTGTCGGAAAAGCAATGGCAAACCTGTCTGGACATTGTTAAAACCATGGCCATGCATGATCCGGAAAGACATGAACGCACGTTGTTTATTATCTCGTCCCTGTACCTGTTGTATTTACGTATCTCCGAGTTATGTGCCAGTGAGCGCTGGGCGCCGGAAATGGGACATTTTTATCAGGACAGCCAGGGGCTGTGGTGGTTTAAAACAGTGGGAAAGGGCAATAAAATGCGTGAAATTGCAGTACCGGATGACATGCTGGCAGCCCTCAAGCGATATCGTGCCAGCATGTGCATGTCCCCCCTGCCGGCCATCAATGACAAAACTCCCCTGCTGCAAAAGGAAAAAGGCAAAGGACCGGTGACCAGCTCAAGACACATTCGACGGATAGTTCAATCCTGTTTTGATGCAACCATGCAACATTTGCGTAATACCGGTTTTGAACCCGAGGCCGATGCGTTCGAGTCAGCAACCGTACACTGGCTTCGTCATACCGGTATTTCAGATGACATCAACAAACGCGGCCGCCCTGTCGCACATGTGCGGGATGATGCTGGTCACAGCTCCAGTGCGATTACTGACCGTTACAATGATATCGATTTGATTGAACGGCACAAATCAGCCAAAC
>CAZDYY010000143.1:0-5363 GCA_964509745.1 uncultured Legionella sp.
CAAAGTTAAACCGCTGGCAAATTATGAGCTTGAGGTTGAGTTCAATGATGGAGTTCATGGAGTTGTTGAAATGGTTAAATTGATCATGAGTGATCGTGCTGGCGTTTTTGCAGTGCTCAAAGATCAAGCCCTCTTTAATAAAGCTCATCTTGAATATGGCGTACTCACGTGGCCAGGAGAAATAGATTTGGCACCGGATGCAATGCACGATGCAATCAAACAAAAAGGCCGCTGGGTTTTGCAATAAAAGATTTCGCCCCGAGTCAAAATATAAGTCAGAGCCAGCATGTGGGAGGTTTTAATGAACCAGTACTACAATCAGATTGAATTCTTTGAGAGGCTATTTTTAGCATTGCATCAATATTGCGCCAAAACTCATACATTAATCTTTCAACAACGCCAATCGATATTCCCCAATATTTTTAAACCCGATGGAGCAATAAGCCCTTTCAGCAGCAACACTATTTGTAAATAATATCGATCGTTTCATGTTATTCTTTCTGGCTTCATACAACGCCATCGCAACAGCGCGCCTTGCATAACCCTGATTTCTGAATTCAACCGGCGTCCATACTGGACCAATTTGAACAATATCAAATACCCGGGCATTAAACCCACACAACGAAACCAACCTGTTTTTAAAAGCCAATACCCATAAATCTTCATTTCTTAATGAGGCATTAACCGAAGAGGCAACCGATTCAACAGTAACAGGATTGGTTAAATCTGCCCCCAAAGCTTCGGCATGATATGCTGTTAACCATTCCCTTAATATATTAGAGTCACAATTTTTTACTTTTAACAATTGATAATCCGGAAACATATTATCCGGCATAACCAAATCAGACAATAACAATTGAAATAAATTCTCAACAGAATTCAAAGCAAATAATGATTCTGTTATTCCAAGCAAAGTTATCACCGTTTTTGCTTGCCTTTCATCTCCCAAAATTCCGCAAATCGGCCTTGTACGCTGAGATAAAAACCACGCAACCAAAGTCTCTAACACTATTGGATCAGGACATTGCATCATCACATTGCCATTCCAATAATGCGCTAAAACGCCTGAAATTTCTCCGGTTGAATCAAAACAGGCGAAATATTCTCCATAAAAAGGAGCATCATTTTGATACTTAACCCCGGAGTTATTCAGATTTGATCTCAAAAACATGGATGTTTCCGGGTAGTTACCAAGAAACGACGCTAATAAACCCTCATCACCCGAAACCAGTTTTTTTAAATTTTCCATGATTGAGACACTCCGAAAAAATGTGCAGCAGCATAATATTATTTCGTAAAAACTGAAAATCCAATGCGAAAACACGAAAAAATCCAATAATCAAGTCTTGACATCAACAAAATCCAACCTGTTAATAACTTTTTGAGCTGTTTTGCATCAATTCGACTTCAGTTTATGACACAAACCCATAACCATATGAATATTATGACATTTTAATTAATGAATTATTTTAAACCAAACTATATTTATCCACAAATTCTGTGGATAAGTCTGTGTTTAAATTGTAGAGGAGCAGGAAAAACAACGAATTACGCCACTGATTAAAAACACAACAAAGCGCCGCATCCAGCAAAACCAGCGAGCATAACTTCCCAAAGCATAACTTCCAAAAGTTGTCTCACAAGGCGCATTCACGTATAATTGATAATTATTTTTACAATATGCCATTAATGTTTTGATATCCATGTCCGGAAAACCTGTATGAAAAACAAAATCCAGTCCTCGTCGCGTAAGAAGGGTCGCATCAGTCCTGAAAATGAACGGGCATTAATTGAACATAACAACACCATCAAAAGACAACATTCCACCAGCTATTTAAGTCAGGTCATGATTAACCTGGATATGATGCTTGAACTCATGTCCTGGCTGTCTGACAATGAAGAACCCGATTCACTGTTCAGAACCATAACCGACCAGAGCAATAAAGGTAAAATCATTTTAAAAGGGAGTTTCCTTCATCTCATCCTGACCTTTCGTTGGCTCTATGACCTGATTTATATAGAACAGCATATCAAAGTTCAAATTCAATCCCGTGGATCTGATTTTACGGCGACAATATCGCAAGTCCCATGGCTAAGGAGCACTGCACTTAAGAATTTTAATGAATTAATCCTGATTAATAATGCAGTATCCAGGGGAAGTCTCGACGTAATAAAGTGGGCACATGAACAAAACCCACTCCATCCATGGCATGAAGTGATTAGCACGAATGCTGCAAAAGGTGGTCATCTGGACATTTTACAATGGCTAAGAGCCCAGGACCCGCCTTGTCCATGGGATGAAGAGGAGTGCTATAACATTGCCGAAGCCAATAACCATTCTCATATCATGGAATGGATGCGCCCAATAGCCTCCTCAACCGCCAGCAACGCAATAACACAAAATGGCAGTCAAGGATTTTTTAATGCTGCCTCTACAGAACAGCATCCTGGACCAAACCATCCTGATTCTACAATCACTCTCCGGTAAATTCCGGATTGTTCTCTCTTGTTGATGTGGTTGGGCATACGCAAGTGCCTTGTACTGTACGGCATTTTGCCGTATACTTAAATCAAGAGGATCAACATAGGTGACAATTATGGGACAACCAGCAATTAAACATAACCAGGATACAGAGCGCCTGGAAGCACGAATTAGTGCGGACAAAAAGAATTTACTTAGAAATGCAGCTGAATTATCTGGACGTACACTGACCGACTTCGTGATTAATTCAGCATACGAGGCAGCAGTTCGTGTTATTCAAGAGTATCAACAACTGCATTTGACAGCGGTTGATCGAGACGTATTTATTCAAGCATTGTTAACTCCACCGAAAGCATCAAATAATTTATTGAAAGCGGTCGATCAGTACAAGAAGGACGTTGAATCCAAATGACAGGGACAAGCGTACCTTCAACTAAATATCGAATCGAGCAATTGGATAAGAAACATAATAAAAATTTGTTTTCCTGTGGAACTGAAGCGCTGGATCAGTATCTCAAAATACAAGCCAGTCAAGATAGCAAAAAGAATGTTGCAATTACATACGTATTGACACAGCAGGACTCGGACCATGTTTCAGGATTTTATACCATTTCATCGATTGGAATATTCCCTGGCGAGCTACCCACTGAATTAGCTAAAAAATTGCCAAGATATCCAGTCTTACCTGGAATATTGTTGGGACGATTAGCCGTAGATGAAAACAGGAAGGGTAAAAAGATTGGTGCGCTTCTGTTGATGGATGCACTTAAGCGAAGTCTTGCTGTAAGCCATCAAATTGGAATTGTTGCGGTCATTGTTGATGCCAAAGATGCGACTTCTGTGAATTTTTATAAGCATTTTGGTTTTATACCGTTCCCGGCAAATGATCATCGATTGTTTTTGCCCATGGGTACAATAAAGGGGTTGGGTTTATAACAATAAACCCCTTAGGTGGATACATTTTTTACAAAGCCGAGGATTGATCCCATTGGTTCTTGCCCCGTGCCTTTTATTACTTTTTCCATGAAAAGGCACACGGCAAACCCTGACCCCGCATCGCATCGCGGTTCAATAAAAAATCCATTCTCTCATAAGTCAAACTCGCGTCACTGCAACCCATGCAGTGACGCAGAAAACCACCCTTGATTTTACCCCGTAAAATCAACACATTACCCCATTTTGTCCTGACGCGCCAAACGCGTCGGGACAAAATTATTGCCTGCCCCCCCTGCAGGACAAGCACGGCTTTGCCGGGTTTCACCTTTGAGTAAGCCGCTCGACCAACACTAAACCCAAAACATGGCTGAGAACTTTTCAAGGCTATCTGTCCCGCTTTAACGGCTTTGTCCCACTTCAATAATATTGACCCGGGACATTTATTCCTTTCTGTGGTGCAGCTGCCCCGGATGTCCCACTTGTCCCGGGATTTTAACTACATCAAACGAAAAACCAGTTTCAATTGTAAGTAGTACAACCTACCTACAAAATCCTGCAAGACGAATTGGGGGGATTATCGCTATTATTTTCGTCTTGTACTGTCCCGGCCTCATGGCATAGCTTAAAACCAGTGCATATTCAGAATCTGGTGCAACACTGGAAAAAACTCAAAAAAAATCCCATCACCATCATGCAATACATGACGGTAATTCGTCATTTTTTAACTTCAATTCATTGCCCGGTTTCCGGCATGGATAACAAGAGTCTGAACATCAAACGGCAGTACAACGCTTGCAAAAAATCAGCGATACCAGTCCATATCTGGCAGAACATGACTGAACCATCTGCCCGCTACATCATGGCCTTGCAAACGCAGTTTGGCTTATCCTTCAGCGAAGCCATTCATTGCATTCCGGATATCCATTTTCGCGAGGATAGCCTGGCCATTACCCGGGAAATCGCTTTTAATTCTGAAGACAGGATCATTCCACTGCGTCATGACATCCAAAAGGACATCATCGACAAAATCACCCGGCATACCGGTGGGAATAAAAACCTGGTCCAACATCATCAATACAACACTATTCGCTACCAATGGCGACAGGCATTGACTGGCTTGAGTCTACCCATCAATAAAAGCTATCGCTATCTCTATGCCCAGCAGATGAAGGCCGAGCTCTCCCCTGTTCTCGGAAATTACCAGGTGAGCTGGATCATCCGCAATGAAATGGGAATCAAGTCGCGTAATACGCTGTGGGGGTATTTGAATGAGTAAATCCAAACTGAAAAATGCGCAGTTTTCGATTAATCAATGCATCAAAGACATTGGCCAGAACTATTCCTTTGCCAGCCGTGCCGATATGCGGCACATGCTAAATCGCTGCATAAAGGATTTGCATGAACAGGGTTATCTGTTGTCGCACATCAAGGGATTGAAACCCAAACACATTCATGTTCTGGTTGAACACTGGAAAAATCAGGGCAAGAATCCGGCCACGATTAAAAACTACATGTCCAAATTACGCAAGGTCGGTGTATTGCTCGACAAGCCCCAACTGGTAAAGCCGAATAACGATGCTTATCAAATCTCACGACGCAGTTATGCGCCAACGCATAACAAAGCCATTCATCAGATCGATTTTTCCAAATGCACCGACCCCATGATTCGCCTGTCTCTCGAAGCCCAATCCCTGTTTGGCCTGCGCCGGGAGGAATCCATGAAAATCATACTCAGTGATGCCTGGAACGGTGATCACCTAAGCATCAAACCGAGCTGGACAAAAGGCGGGATTGGCCGAACCATTGAGATTACCAATCATGAACAGCGCCAGTGGTTGATGAAAGCGATTCAGCAAGTGCCTGCCGGTCAATCTCTGATTCCCAAAGAGCGAACCTACAAACAGCACCTGAACCACTATCAAACGCAAACCCGGCAAATGGGACT
>CAZDYY010000144.1:0-5357 GCA_964509745.1 uncultured Legionella sp.
CTCCAAGTGGGCAAGGATATACCTGAATCCTGAAAAAATCAATCCATATTGCAGTAATGACTTAATAAAGCTTTAAAAATTGTATATGCTTTAAGTAAAGTGACGTTCCATGCATAGTCGGGACGGACCGGGGCAGAGGATAATCAATGACAAGGATGAACATATCATGCGGAAATTATTAATGATGCTGGTCGGAATGGGGTTGTATGCCCAGGCGTATGCTTTTCCATGTTATTTCACGCTGGTCAAGGATAATTGCTGGACAGATTATAATGTGACTGTGGATATTGTTGATACGTCCAACAAGAAAGTAGTAGCCTCCCTGAACATGCCCAAAGGCAAATCATGGGACAGAAAGGAGATTGCTTGCCAACCGATGCAAACGTTTATGCTGCAGGCGCAATACACGCCGGTGATTTGGCAGCAGGATGCGGGTAAAATTTATTATGGCAAGCGTTACTGGTCATTTCCAGAGGAAATCAAACCGGGTGAATCTGCCTGGAATATGGTGATTTGTTACGCGGATCATTTTCAAGGCTTGACCCTGCCGCCCACCAGTTCTGGTCACTGTGTTTGCGATATGAAGGGAATACCTGCGATTGCGCCGCGTTAATTGAGGGGTGTTGTATATGCCAGGCTTGCGAAACAAAATTGCCCAGATGTTGATTATGGGATTTTCCGGCTACGAAATTGACGAGACCAGTCCCGTTGTTGGCTGGATGAAAACGGATGGCCTCGGTGGAGTGCTGTTGTTTGACTTTGATTTACCGGCAAAAAAGCACGGTAAAAATATGCGTGATAAAGCGCAGATCAAACAATTGACTCACGATTTGCAGCGCCATGCATCCAGGGCAGATAATGCCTTGCCTTTGTTCATTGCTGTGGATTATGAGGGTGGGGCAGTGAACCGGCTGTCCAGGGTTGAAGGTTGCATGAAAACCATGAAGCCTTGTGAACAGGCTCTGTTGTCTGACAAAGACTTGTATGCCGAGGCCGAACGTATGGCCGTTACGCTGAAGGCTCTCGGATTTAATCTGAATTTTGCGCCCGTTGTTGATCTGGATTTAAATGATCAGCAAGGCATTATAGGCAAGCTTGGACGCAGTTTTTCTGTTGAGCCTGCTCAGGTTGACCGGGCTGCAAAAATCTTTGTTGATGCCTTCAACAAACAGGGAATTGCCTGCGCGTACAAACATTTTCCTGGCCATGGCAGTGCAGTTGGTGACACGCACGAAGGTTTTGTCGATGTCACAGAGACGTATCAGGATAATGAATTATTACCATACTCAACCCTGGCGCATTCAAAACAGCCCGTCATGGTCATGACAGCCCACGTGATCAATCGAAAACTTGATCCTTCAGGGTTGCCCGCGACCCTGTCGTATCCAGTCCTGACGGGATTGCTTCGCAAGCAACTTGGATTTGATGGCGTGATCATCTCGGATGATTTGCAAATGCAGGCTATCAGTCATCATTTTACGGTTGATGATGCATTGCGGATGACGATTAATGCCGGTGCAGATATGGTGATTTTTGGCAATCAGCTGGGTGAAAACACTGCCACAGATATTGTTGACCGGATTGAGCGTTTGGTCAATTCCGGAGACATTGAACGTGCGAGAATTGAAGAGGCCTGGCGAAGGATTACGTTTTTAAAGCATTCCATTGCGTAATGCTGGTTCCGGCTCAAACCTTGACTGATTTGGCGATATGGCGTGGCAAGAGCAGCCAGTACTGACCGTGTTCTTGCATGTGACTGGCCATAAATGAAGCGATTTTACCGGCACCCCAGTAGACATCACCCCGCACTTTTCCACGGATGGCGCCGCCTGTATCCTGGGCAACCATCAGTCGATTAAATGGCTTTTTGCTATTGTCATCTTTTGTGGGAATTGTGGTGCTCAGCCAGGTAGGGGTACCATACGGGATCCATTTCGGATCGACAGCCAGCGAATAGCCCGGGGTCAGATCCACACCCTGGGCTCCCAGTGCGGCATCATTTTTCATGCGACTGAAAAATACAAAGGATTTGTTCTGATTCAGGATATGGTCAACTTTCTCAGGGTGTTCATCCAGATAATGTTTGATGTGTTTTGAGGAAGCTGTATCGCGGGTCATGACGCCCTGTTTGATCAAGACACTGGCGATCGACGTGTAATGTTTGCCATTTTCTCCCGCATAGCTCACAAACATTCTTTTGCCATTATCCACAAGATCAATTGCGCCAGATCCTTCAATTTCAAGAAATACCCGATCGGCGGCACTTTTTATCCACACTATCACCGGTGCAATGTTACGCAGAGCCCCCTGGTTAATTTGTTCCCGGGTAAATGACGGGACATGTTTTTTGGCTGGCAGGCCATAGACCGGCACACTATATTCTTTGGTTTTATGCAAGCTTCCTTTCAGCAAGGGCATGAAATACCCGGTAAACAAGCTATGGGCAGGCTTGCCATGGGAAAATGCCACCGGGGTAAACCATGTTTGAAAAAATGTCCTGATGGCTTCATCTGATCCAGGATCAACAGACATGGCTGCCCGACAAGCCGGTTGCCAGTCCTTGACCCGTACCGGAACGTTTTTTGTTCCAATCCGTTTTTCGGGGTTTTGTTTCATGAATGATTCACAGGACTGGAGAAATGCGGTTAATGATGGTTTAACCTGTGCGGTTTCCCATCCGGGTAGTTTGGCAAATGAAGAGGGTGTCAGCGTGGGTTGTGGTGCTGGATACCAGTAGACTGAGATAGGTATCAAGGAAAGTGTGATAATAATAATGGCATATATGCAGCTTCTTTTCATAATTATAATCCACAAACAAACAGCCGCTTATAATACACGATGCGCATATTTAAATCAAGTTAACCCGATAAAACCATACTGGTTCATCGCCAAAAGCAAATTGAATTAAAATATTGCATTTTTGTGAATAACTTTACCTTCGATTGGATTAATCAAATTGTACTGGAAGTTGTCATTTGCGTATAACGCATTGATAATTAATAAATTATTATATTCTGGATGATCCTTGAGCAACTGAAATTATCCACAAATACTGTGGATAAGTTTGTGTGTATCTCGTTAAGTGCATTGAAAATATTGCGTAATAACTGGTGAGTCAGAACTTGCCAGTTTGCTTTGGGTCAATTTCAGGTTGGAAATAATCATTGACAGGCATGCTCAAATAAGCACAATCAAAGGCAGATGTTGTCCGGAGATGACTTATGAAAGGGAACTGTGATTCTGATCCGAAAAATGCAAGTGAAGACATTGTTATCCCTGCTAAAATCAGTCATTTTTCATTTTATGGCTCGAAGTATATTCCCGGTTTTTTTTCATCATTTAATTCCAGAAAATATTGCCGGACGGATCACTATCTGAATGATCAAGGCATCATGCAGACTTACCATATATACTGTGATATGGGAGCGGAGGCTGCATGCAAGGCTGCGTTTAATGAGCCAGTCAATCAACTGCTGCAGGCAGCAGAACATTTCCTGACATCGTGCAAGTTGATGCTGCATGCAGGGAGCAGGCTGGTTTTGCTTGATCTTAAATGCACAGAAACAAATGCCGGGCTTGCAACTCATTCATTATACAGGGCATGCAATACGCTGGGGATGGCGATGTTTCAGTTCGTATATGAATCCGTTGCATTACTAACACGGATTATTGCAGCCAGGTTTGGCAAGGAACAGCAGCCTGATTGCCTTGATGTCACTTATAAAAGATGTCCGGGTGGTTAACCATACCAGGGGCTGATGAATTCAACTGTCTTTAACTCTTTCGGAATGAATGTAATTAACACGGGGTGTGATGCTTCCCTAAAGCTGATTTTGAGTTTATTATCAATTGGATGTCTTACCTTTTCAGTAAGGATGAAATTCATGAATGTGCAAACGAAACATCGTATTTCAGCTCGAATATCAGAATATAAAGTGCCTCCGGTGGATGATGTATTGGTCCTGGGTAAGTCAGCACCCATCGGCTCTGTTGCAATGCAACGGGCATTGGGGCTCCTGATAGCCCAGCCTTATGAACACATCAAGCTGGATGATGATGTATTGAGTGACCTGTTGGTTCGTCAGAGTATTTTGAAGCGTTTAAAAAGAGAAGTGCTTGTTGAATTTATTAAGACGCATGTCAAACATATGATGGGTGAGAGTGAAATTTTACATTTGACACTGGATACTGAAACCCAAATTGAAATGAGTGAGTTATGAAACAATATCTGGCCAAGGACTGCCTGAGTAATGAATTGATCTGTGTTCATGATGAAGACAGGCCCAATTTTAAGTTCAATAATTTTGCAGTATTCAAGGATACCAGGAAAAAGAAATTTATTGGTCTGGTCAGCAAGTCAGATATTATTAATCCCCATCGGATTTTTGCTGATTTGTTGACAAACGCAGAAGATAATTTTGTTTATTCGGATACACCAGCCTTGCTTTGCAAGGAGAAGATGCAGCTATTGCAGGTCGACGCGTTACCTGTGGTTGACGAGAGAAAGAAATTTTGTGGCATTGTGACACACGAAACTATCATTCGGCATATAGCCGATGCAGTTCAATTTGCAGATATCCCAACCAGTGTTGCTGATGTAACGAAAACCGGCTTGTTTAATGCATTAGGGATCGTTCTGCATGGAGTGGAACGATATCATGACACGTATACGCTTAGTCATGAGAATAATGTCAGTACAATGATGGAATTTTTAGCTTCTGAGCTGGGTTATGATGAGCAATATTGCAAAGATTTGAAACAGGCAGGTAGTCTGCATGATATTGGCAAGCTTGCCTTACCTTCCCAGTTACTGGATAAGTCAGGAAAATTTAGTGCGTTTGAACGTCAGGTAGTTGAAATGCATTCTTTGATGGGGCAGAAAATTCTTGAACAGGTGAACCATCCTCTTGCTCAATTGGCGGCCAATATCAGTCTGTATCACCATGAGGCCTATGATGGCTCAGGTTATCCGCATAGATTAAAAAAAAACAAGATCCCGGTAGAAGCCAGAATTTGCTGTATATGCGATGTATATGAAGCGCTTCGAGCGCACAGACCCTATCGTGAAAATGGCATTAGCCATGATGCTATCGTGCAGAAAATGCTGAATAAAAAGAACAATGGCCTATATTACAAGTTTGATCCTGAAATACTGGCAGTATTTGCAGAAAAGCATGAAGAGTTTGATAAAATTTTCTGTGCTACTTTGACGTCGTTTTTATAATTATTGAACGATGCCGTACAGCGGTTGGTTCATTCAAGGTTTTTGAAAAAGGCGGACCGGATTGTAAATCGAATGAGTTTCGTGTCCTTGCGGCAAAGCCGCGTGACAATAAAAATATCTTGAACAGTCGATA
>CAZDYY010000145.1:0-5323 GCA_964509745.1 uncultured Legionella sp.
GCATCCAATCATTCATCATTATGCACTGAAAAATACCATCGAAATCATTAAACTCGTCGACAAGCCGGAGTTAAAAAGCCGTTTTATCAAGGAATTGATGCGCATAGAACATGCCTTGAATAAACGACAGGGTGGCATATCCAATGAAGCTTATGCCTGCCTTTTTGTACAGGTTCAGGTGTTAAACCATATCGCCGGTCGATTTGGCGAAAGCATTCATCAGGATCCGTTTCTACAAGCCATTCGCATGGCCCAGTCTGCACACAGCAATGATTGTGAGCTGGATTCCCCGCAATTATTGCTCTGGCTGGAACATGACCCTGCCTTTCGGCAACGTGATTTGTCCACATGGCTCAAACAACTGGGCGCCTTGCAGGATACTGTTCGGGTCTATTTATCCCTGTTACGCAAAACGGCTGAATTTGAAGCCATCACCCTGCACACCGGATTTTATCAGCAATCGGTTTCCTCACCCGCAACGTGCCAGCTGATTTTATTAAAAATGGACACGCACTGCGGACTCGTTCCCAAAATGCAGATTGGTCATCATGGATTAAGCCTGCGCTTGTGTGAGGCGAATTCGATGCAGGAAGTAAAACAGGCAAATATCACGGTTGAACTGGCCATATGTCAATTATGACCCTGGCCGGTTAAAAATGAACAAATTTTATGCTATAATTCGATAAAGGCCTATTATCAGACCATAAGCACCGGGAGTTCAGCATGGCAGAAACATTCGAAACAAATTCCGACGCGACACAAACAGAGAACTCACCCCTCAGCTGGACGCATGGAGCGGGTCAGGCCCCTGGCGTGCTGGATCTCATCGAGGAAGGCGAACACCTGAAACGAACGATGATGATGCCGTATTACCTGATAAAAGGTATTGCGATGACCCCGTACAATCTGGCAACAAAAGGCGTCACAGGAACCGTTACCGGTATAGGGGAAGATGTAGCAAGCTCGGCTATGGATGCAGCAAAAACGGCATTGGATGCCGCCGTGCAGGCTCGCCGGATTTCCAAAGGCCTGGGCAATATTGGCAAGGAATGGCAAGACAAATCGTTTCTGGAAAAAACTGAAGGAAATGATGAAAAAACCGCCCGACACCATGCCAGACTTGACACAGCCTATGCAACGCTCAGGAAATGTGAAAAGGAATTTGGAGTCCCGGACAGTGTTGAGTTCCTGTCCAGTGTTGAAAATTATCTTAAAGCACGAAAGGCAGCATTGCTTTCGGTATTAAAAGACAAGGAATATGGTCTGGACCTGGATACTACGCAATCAGAAAAAGAGCTGAAAACACTTGAAAAAATAAAAAATGAATTTGATACAGCCAGAGAACAGATGCTCTCCCTCAAGATGCTCCAGCATCCTCCAATCACGATTTTCGCTCTGGCAAATAAATTAGACGCGCTGAAAAATGATGCCAAAAATGCAATCGAGGCACTCGTCGCTGCTGACAAGGCCAATACATACACTCTGCCCGATGACAAGGCTCATCTACAACCGGAATTTAAGGAAAAACTGTCAAAAGCGTTGGAAGACTCGCATAAAAAACAAATGGAAACATTTGAAAAAAGCATGCAGTCAGGGATCAACAAGCTCAGGGATCCTGTACGGGCAAGTCGAGATCAAATCAGACTGATCAATTTGCTGAGCAAAACCAGTGATAAAAAAACGAAAGAATTTATACAGAATCAATTGAGCGGGAAAATAGAGACATTTTCAACCACAGGAACTAAAAGTCGCGAGCGGAATGCCACCGATGTAGATATGGGGCTACTGAAAGATTTCACTGTTGAAGGCGTAAAATTCGAAGTAACCGAGCGTACTTCAGATAAAATTGTCATTCACAAGACTTTTCCAAGAAACATCCCCAGCCCCTTCAGCACCATTCCCGGTACAGGGATTATGCTGGGCAACATGTGGTTTTACCAGAATGTCAAGAATCATCCTGGTACCGTGTTTCTAGCAGACGCCCTGGCAATAAGAAGTGCCGGGTGTGACATCATTGAACTGGAACTCACAGACAACCTGGCTTCATTAGCTCCGGAAGCATACCTTGCCTACCGGAAAGCCGGCTTTACTCCCGATAAAATTCATATCAAGGTTAACGGAGCCGAGCTTCCCCTCGAGGATGAGATAAAAGACGGAAAAGTCGTCAAAAAAGGCCTGTTTCGTCCAGGAACAGTGGAAACATACGTTGAAGCAGATGCTAAAAAGGTTGAAAAAGAAGCCCTTAAATATGAAGAGACTGAGGGAGAGCTCAAGAAACCCGCTGCAACACAATCCACAGTAGTGTCACCGGGAGCCGACTCGGCAAGTATGATTCAAAATTTCAAGGTGCAACTGGGTAAGAACAAAAAAGAAAGTGCGGCCAGCAGGATCAGTCTCACTCCAGAAACAAACGAACAACCAGGCAGCACCACATTGTCTGGGGGGAGTATTCCACGCTAACCACAATAATATGCACTATACTCTAGATAGGTAACCCAACTACTGGAGTGCGGTCATGCCTTCATCCATCAAACAACAACTGGACCATCTCATCCAGAAAAGGCTGAAGCAGCTGGAAAAATTGACGGCAAAAAGTACCATAGCAAAATACGCCCTGCAAAAACCATACCGCGGCATCAAGGTCGCGGCCAATATTGCAGGGATCACAAGCCAGCTGTTACCCGAAGAAAAAATAACCAACCTTCAATATTTTGATCCACAAAAAATGAGTGAGGCGTATACCTTTTATACCAACGCCACAACCCGCCCGCTCAGCATCAGTTCGCTGGCCCGCATCACAGATTATCTCGCAACCCGCCCGAACAACCTTCAGCTTGCAGCTGAATGCAATGAACTGGATCACATCATCACCAGCGGCATTCCCGAACTGACCATGTTTGAATTAATCACGCGTCTGGAAAGCATGCGAAACGAAATCCGCAAATCATCTGCACATGACAAAACCGTTGAAACCCTGCTGACGGCCATGGACAAGGAAATTGAGCTAATCAAGGCCGAAGCAAGCGAATGGCAACATGAGCGCAACCGGATTGCCTTTCTGGATATGTTGTTAAATAACAAAATTCCGGATACACAAAAACTCATCGCTGAATTGGCCATGGAGCAAAACATTGACAATCCGGAAGTGAAAGTAATGGCTGGCAAGGGCATTTCACTCGAAAAAGTAAAACTGGACAAACTGACCACCTTCCAAACCCTGGCAGGAACACCAGTGACGGTATATAAAACCCCGGACAATAAACCGGTGCAGTGCATGAACACGCCCTCTCATAATCCTCTCAGCGTTATCATGCATTTGTTCAACAGAGATATCGTCAAACGCACTTTTCTCTATTTTTACAGCATCAAAGACCACCTCAAGGCCGACATCAAAACCATGGCGACAAGAACCAGTGCAGAATCCGATGTCGTCACTGTGTTCATCAATCCCAAAAACCCGAAACATGCCAGACGCCTGGCCCGCAAAGCTTGGGAGGCCCACCGGGAAACCGGCTTCAAACCAGACAAAATATACATTATGGTCTACGGCCAAAGGGTACCCATCCGCAAAACAAAACCATGGGAAAAGGCCTTGTTTTCCGAAAAGGAATATCAGGACATTGAAGACCGGGCAAATGCGCTGGATGAAATCAGAAGGAAACTGGAAAAAGTAACTGTAAAATCAATAGCACCTGAGACCGGGGCAAAGGATCTGATCATTCCCACTGCCGTGAAAAGCAGTAAATCACCCGTGGTTTTAAAAACAACAACACCGGTCATCCCGCAAAAAAAACTTTCTGACTCAAAAAATCCGCCAGAAACCGTAAAACTTCGTCCTACACCTGCAAAGGATGTAACAGCAGCAACAACAGGCAATGCATCCAGGCCAAACATCCCGGGCCAGCACCTTTTACACAAAAGTTCTCATACTAATAAAAATAATGTACCACCATCAGAAGCGGGTCTATTCAAGATACCAAAATTAAAACCAACCGGTTTGACATATAATGAACGTGGAGATCTGGTCCGAACTGCCAATCAACAACCTCCAGACAAACCCGTTAACACCGCCGCAAAACCTGCTGACCATGACGATAACACGAGGAAAACCAGATACACACGCACAGCTTCACCTGCAAGCAAGCCATCCACTGTGACTCAGGTAAAATCAGGGGATATGTCATGGAAAACACTCGCTTTGCAACGAAGAGCAGCAAGACTGGCACGTGAAGCTGAGGAAGCAACGGAAAAAGCAAAACAAACCCCGCCGGTGCAAAAATCAGCACCCGGAGAAGTGTCATTACCGGGAAAATACCCTGCACTCAAAAAAACAGGCCAGCTTGTCAATAAAGAATGGGTACGAAATCCTGAGCCCGTCAATGTTAACCCAAAGCCACTTGTTCCCGTTTCAACCTACAAGCCTCCTGTGACAACAAACAAAACACCCACCCCTGTTCCTCATACCTTGCCGAAAAAAGAAAAGACAGTAGAAAAAATAATAAACGATGAATCAAATACCAAACCTGAGAACAACGTTATTGTGACACCGGAGTTAGAAACAAAGAACACGAAACCATCTGAAAAACCAATGTCATATGATGAGATTCTGGCTCAAGGCATCAAGCGCCATGGACAAACACTCCAGCCAAAAAAAGCGGATTCAGATTCTGAAGAAGAGCCAGACGATTGGGATCGCGAAATGGAAGAATGGAAAAACAGGAAAAAAGACGAAACATTATCAAACCTGAAATCTAATAAAATAGAACAAAAACCGGTTGTTAACCCCCAAGCCCTACTGACATCGTCAACAGCTGATAAAATGCTTGAGCAGGCTGCTATAAAAAATAGAGCCATATCCCAAAAAAATCGGCATAGACAAAAAGAAGATGAGCATGAGTTAAACAAGTCACCAGAACATGGTACAAAAAAATAAATCTTGCGTACAACAAAAAGTACAAGTACAATAATAAGTACAACAGTAGAATTTAAAAGGCTATATCATGCATACTCTAAGTTATTCAGCATTAAGAAGTAATTTGGCCAGTGCTCTCGATAAGGTAAATGATGATCACGTGTCCCTACTGATCACACGAAAAAATGCCAAACCTGCCGTCATCATGTCGCTGGAAGATTATAAATCTTACGAAGAAACTGCATATTTAATGGCAAGTCCTGCCAATGCAGCAAGATTAACGCAATCAATTACCGAGATTGAAGCGGGGCAAACCAAAAAACATGGCATGATTGAAGAATGATCCTATCCTGGACCGAGCATGCGTGGGAAGACTATCTTTATTGGCAAGCCACCGATAAAAGTATCCTG
>CAZDYY010000146.1:0-5322 GCA_964509745.1 uncultured Legionella sp.
CCCACTCCTCGAAATCGGAAAGACTGTGCTGACAGAATGAAATGGTTTGTTGTGTTTCATAGCAATGACTGATGACTTCCATGCAGTCAAGCCGTTTATGATCAATATTGTCCTTGATTTTTGCAAAATCGATGTTGCTATCGATGAAGTGATGTAAAGGACCTGTATCCAGCAACCGTCCTGTCTGGCGTTGTTTGATGACGATATGTCCAAGGTTTCTGACAACTGATTTACCCAGTTCATAATTACTTGAATTAAATATTTGCTGGCAATGAATTTCGCGCCACAGGGTTTCGAGTTTATCTATACCGGCAGGAAAATCTTCTGCATACTGCGCAAGAATAGCTGCATTAATGCAACCTACGCTGACTCCACTTATCATCCCGAAAGGCGAAGTTTTAACTTTCAATACTTCATTGATCGCTTTCAATACCCCGACCTGATAAGCGCCGCGCGCTCCACCGCCGGCAAGATACAAAGCTATTTTCGCCATAGTAAACAATTAATTATATAAAGTAGGTTAAAGGAAATATAGTTGACTCTGGAAGGGATGGCAAGGTCTGGCCTGGTCCTGATTCATTTTTCTGTTGCCTGCTGCCTGATTAATTTGCGTCAGGATTTATTTGGATTCAGGTCGATCTTTTGTTGTTCTGTTTGCTTTTAATCCGGATTTGCCGGCGCCAAATTGAATTTCACACAAAAATAATACATAATAAACAAATTTTTTTGACGGAATGTACAATGAACCAGGTCGTTGTTTCTGCACTATATAAATTTGTAACACTTGAGCACTTTACCGAATTGAGGAAGCCCTTGCTGCATTTCATGCAGGATCAAGGAATCCGGGGCACGATATTACTGGCACGTGAAGGGATAAATGGCACGGTTGCCGGCAGTCAGGAAGCAATTGATGCATTGCATGCCTGGTTTGACACACAACCCGGGCTGGAGAATATTGTAGACAAGCGTTCTTATCATCAGGACATTCCATTCAATCGTGCCAAAGTTAAATTGAAAAAGGAAATTGTCACGCTGGGTGTTGAAGGTATTGATCCGAAAAAAATTGTTGGCACCTATGTAAAACCCCGGGACTGGAACCGGTTAATCGCAGACGAGAATGTAACCGTTGTCGATACCCGAAATGACTATGAAGTAAAAATTGGTACGTTCAAAGGCGCTATCAATCCGGAAACGACAACATTCAGGGAGTTCCCCGAATATGTCAAACAACACCTTGACCCGCAGAAAAACAGGAAAGTTGCCATGTTTTGTACCGGCGGAATTCGCTGTGAAAAATCAACCGCTTATCTGAAAGAGCTGGGTTTTGATGAAGTGTACCATCTGGAAGGCGGCATTCTGAAATATCTGGAAGAAGTCCCGGAAAGTGAATCACTCTGGGAAGGAGAGTGCTTTGTCTTTGACGAACGCGTTACCGTAAATCATGCCCTGGAAAAAGGCCATTATTTACAATGCCATGCCTGCCGGTTCCCGATTACCGAGGCGGACAAGCAGCACCCTTCCTATGTCCAGGGCGTTAGCTGTCACCATTGCATCAATCATCAAACGCCTGAACAAAAACAACGTTACCTGGAGCGGGAAAAACAAAGCCAGCTGGCCAGACAACGTGGCGAACCACATATTGGCGGGGACGTGGCTGATATCATTGTCCATCGTCGCAATATGAAAAGACAAAGAAACAGCATGGTTATTTAATGGACAGAGTGGGGCGTGAACCAGAATCGGTAATAAATCATGGCAACCATGCTGCCCAGTAACGCCCCGGCAATAACATCGCTGATAAAGTGACAATAAATACCGGCTGTACCTGTCAAAACCAGTACCGCCAGCAAGCCCCATATCCACCGCAAGGCAGGAAATAAAAACCACATGCTGGTTGAAAATGCCATAATCAGGGTTGCATGTCCCGAAGGAAAAGATGAAAGTTCCATGTTATTCGGAAACCAGTTAAAGCCGTACATATGCGTACTGACAAGTGATGGATTGTTGGCACTGACCGTTAAATATCGACCAGAGATGCTTTTCAATACCTCCTTGAAAAACATGGCAATGGCAACTGAATTACACACGGCAATCAGTTTTCTATCAATTGGCTTGATCGGGAATTTTGCCAGTAAAATAGCAAAATAAATATAAAATAGTATAACGAAAGCAGCAACAATTTTGACAATATCAACAGCAATGAACGTTAAAAAAATTGAGTCTCGGCTGTGGTGAGCGACCAGATACCAGACAACCTGTTTATCCAGATAATAATAACTGAACGGGATCAAGGTGAATACCAGCAACACCACCAACATGGTTTTTTTCATTTTTTTCTCGTCAATGCCAGCCAGGATAATTTTTGCCAAATTGAAATAATCATACGCGTTCAGATGCAAAACTGCTATGCGTTCAGGTCAGGATAATTATTAAACACTGGCAAGGTACAGTGCATTAGGTATACACTGATCAGTAATAAAGTAAATATATGGTGAATTGTGAGTAAAAAGAAAGTAATTGATCCGTTTTATAAAAGAGAAAGTGAACAATACGCTGAACCCATCCCCAGCCGCGAACTGATCATGCAACAACTCAAGGAATATGGTCGCCCCATGTCGCGCAATCAGTTAGTTGAGGCATTGTGTGTAGAAGAGGAAAGCAAACAGGAAGCGTTAGGTTATCGATTACGCGCAATGTTGCGTGATGGTCAAATCATGCAGGACAGACGAGGACGCTTTTGTTTGCTGGAGCGCATTAATTTGCGCCGGGGATCCATTCAGGCGCATCCGGATGGTTTTGGATTTTTTATCCCTGATGACGGCAGCCCCGACATGGTTATATCAGCAAGGGAAATGCGCACCGTCATGCATGGTGATATCGTTCTCGCCTATCAGTCAGGACTGGACCGACGGGGTCGTCCTGAAGGAAAAATCCATGAAGTCGTCGAACATGCCAATGCCAGTGTTGTCGGCCGGTTCTTTTCAGAACACGGGGTGAGCTTTGTGGTGCCTGACAGCAAACGCCTGACCCAGGATATTTCCATTCCTCCGGAATCAACCCTCGGTGCTAAAAACGGCCAGATTGTGCTGGTTGAAATACTGGCTTTTCCAAACAAGCGGACACAAGCCATCGGCAATGTCATTCACATTCTCGGTGAACATATGGCGCCAGGGATGGAAATTGAAGTATCCATTCTTGCCCATGGCCTGCCGGCAAAATGGCCTGATGATATTGCCGCAGCTGTCGCCAGAATTCCGCAACGTGTTACTGATGAACAAATTAAAGGACGCACTGATTTGCGCGACTTGCCGTTTGTTACGATTGACGGTGAAGATGCCAAAGATTTTGATGATGCAGTATATTGCTACCCCAAGCCCAAGGGCGGGTATCAACTTTATGTTGCCATTGCCGACGTGAGTCATTATGTTCCGGTTGATTCAGCTCTGGATAGTGAAGCGGCGCGACGTGGCAATTCAGTGTATTTCCCTGGCAAGGTGGTACCCATGCTGCCTGAAGCATTGTCGAACGGGATTTGTTCGCTGAATCCACATGTTGACAGATTGTGCATGGTCGCTGAAATGGCGCTTACTGCTGACGGCAAAATCAGCCGCTCCCGGTTTTACCGCGCTGTCATGCATTCTCAGGCACGCTTGACTTATAACCAGGTAAATGACTGGCTTGTCGCAGGCAAGACTGATGCACAGCATGAAAAATTATGGCCGGTGTTGCAATCATTGCATGATTTATATGGAACTCTGCTTAAAATGCGGAAAAGCCGTGGTGCAATGGATTTTGATACCACGGAAACCCGTATCGAATTTGATGAAAATAAAAAAATTCAGCGCATTGTGCCCGTCATTCGCAACGATGCCCATCGCCTGATTGAAGAATGCATGTTATGTGCCAACGTGGCAACAGCAAGGTTTCTGGAAAAGGCGAAAATTCCCACGTTATATCGCGTTCATGCAGCACCCGAGGAAGACAAGGTTACTGCCCTGCGCCAATTTCTGGGCGAGCTGGGCTTGCAACTGGGTGGCGGTAAAAAACCAACACCCAAAGATTTTCAGCGCACGCTGGCGTTGATTGGTGACCGTCCTGAAAAACATTTAATCGAAACAGTGATGTTAAGATCGCTCAAACAGGCACAATACATTGAAGCGAACGATGGCCATTTTGGCCTGGCTTATTCAGCCTATACACATTTTACCTCCCCTATCCGTCGTTATCCGGATTTATTGATACACCGTGCAGTGGGACATCTGGTGGACAACAAGCCTGCAGATACATTTAACTACAGTGAAGATGACATGAACCGGCTTGGCAAACATTGCTCGGCAACCGAGCGTCGTGCAGATGAGGCTACACGCGAGGTTGTGTCATGGCTTAAATGTGAATATATGCAGGATAAACTGGGGCAGGTATTCCGCGGTAAAATTTCTGCCGTCACCAGTTTCGGTATTTTTGTTGAGCTGGATGATATTTACGTGGAAGGGCTGGTGCACGTTACCTCGTTAAAAAATGATTATTATACCTTTGATGCTGCAAGGCACCGTCTGGTTGGGGAACGAAGCGGTAAAGTCTATCATTTGGGTGACAAGATGACAGTGCTGGTCGCCCGGGTTGATTTGGATGAACGTAAAATTGATTTTGAACTGGCTGATGATGAGAGCGTGAATGACTGATCAATATGTATATGGGGTCCATGCTGTTGCAGCACTCCTTGCCAACCCTCATCGGAAAACCAGAACGCTTTATCTTGCCCAGGACAGGATGGACAAGCGTATCCAGGATTTATTGGCACTGGCTGAACAAGCTGCGATTCCAGTAGAACGAATTTCCGGAAAAAAAATGGATCAGCGTTTTGAAGGATTTGTTCATCAGGGAGTAGTGGCTGTTGCGGCAAGTTTGCCTGAGTATGGTGAAGCCGATCTTTGCATGCTGCTTGAATCCAGTAAAAAGCCGGCGTTAATTCTGATTCTGGATGGTGTAACTGATCCACATAATCTGGGTGCCTGTTTGCGCAGCGCCGATGCGGCGGGTGTGGATTTTGTTATCATTCCAAAAGATAAAAACGCCAGTATTACACCGGTTGTGAGCAAAGTGGCTTGCGGCGCTGCTGAAAGCATCCCGCTGGTACGCGTGACAAATCTTGCCCGTGCCATGGAAATCATCAAGCAGGAAGGTGTCTGGATTTACGGTGCGGCAGGCGAGGCCGATGATCTGGTCTATACGCTGGATTGCAGAACATCCATTGCCCTTGTGCTGGGAGCAGAAGGAACGGGCATGCGCCGTTTGACACGCGATCAGTGTGACGGCTTGATT
>CAZDYY010000147.1:0-2005 GCA_964509745.1 uncultured Legionella sp.
GCACGCGTTGCAGAGTCACTGATGGTTTGCTCGATGGCGGCCATGCTTAATTGATCAGCATCCCTGACCACGGGAACCACCAGGCCACGCTCGGTAGACACGGCAATCCCGATATCATAATAGCCATGATAAACAATATCCTGACCATCAATGGATGCATTAACCGCAGGAAAGCGTTTCAGTGATTCAACAACTGCCCTGGTGAAAAATGACATAAAGCCCAGTTTTACACCGTGTTTTTTCTCAAAACTGTCCTTGTACTGTGCACGTAAATCCATCACAGCCTGCAGGTTAACTTCATTAAATGTCGTTAACATGGCGGCATTATGCTGAGCCTGCAATAGCCGTTCAGCAACCTTGGCACGCAAGCGTGTCATGGGGACACGACGCTCTTCACGAGCACCGGCAGGAGCAGCAATGACAGGCTCTGCCCGGGCAGGTGCGGCAGATGCAGTTGTTGCAGCCTTGCTGCGTGCTGCCTCAATGAAGGCAAGTACATCTTCTCTTGTAATACGGTCATCCTTGCCAGTCCCTTTGATTTGACTGGGTTGTAAATCGTGTTCGGCCAACATGCGTCTAACGGCTGGACTGGTTGATTTGTCATCCATGGCTACACTGGCAGACGCTGATTTTTCCTCACGAGCCGGTTCAGCAGCACCGGAAGCTTCACCAAGACGCGCCAGCAATTCACCGGATCGAACCGTTGCGCCCTCTGCAAACAAAATTTCCTGTAAAATACCATCAGCTGGTGCAGGTACTTCCAGTACGACTTTATCTGTTTCCAGATCAACCAGATTTTCATCGCGAGTCACTTTATCGCCTACTTTTTTGTGCCATGTCGCAATCGTCGCATCAGCCACTGATTCAGGCAAATTAGGCACTTTAACTTCATTTGACATAATTGTTTCTCCACTCTCCGTCGTCCCGAGAACGACGCAGGAACTTTTATTGTTTATTTAATCCCCAATGCTTCTTTAACCAATCCTTCCTGCTGTTCTACGTGGGCATAAGGGCTGCCTCCTGCCGGTGCAGCAGCAAAACCGCGTCCTGCATAAGTCAATGATTGGTCTTCATGCAGACAATCCAGAATATTGTGCTGGGAAGAGAACCATACACCCTGATTTTGTGGCTCTTCCTGACACCATACAATTTTCTTTGCTTTAGGATAGGCATCAAGAACCGTTGTCAGTGCTTTTTTGGGAAACGGGTAAAGTTGTTCAATACGAACAATTGCCACGTGCCTGAGATCTTCATCACGCCGCTTCTGTAACAGTTCATAATAAACCTTGCCGCAGCACAGCACGACGCTGGTTACTTTTGCCGGGTCCAGCACATCAATTTCGGGAATCACTGTATGGAATTCGCCATGTGTCAAATCCTTCATCTCTGACACAGCCAGTTTATGACGCAGCAAGCTTTTCGGCGTCATTACAATCAATGGCTTGCGGAAATTACGGATAACCTGACGCCGTAACAAATGAAACATTTGCGCAGGTGTAGTCGGTGTACATACCTGAATGTTTTGTTGTGCGCAAAGTTGCATATAACGTTCAAGACGTGCCGATGAATGCTCAGGCCCCTGCCCTTCATAACCATGAGGCAACAGCATAACCAGACCACACAGTCGACCCCATTTTTGCTCGCCGGAACTGATGAACTGATCGATGACGACCTGCGCTCCATTGGCAAAATCACCAAACTGGGCTTCCCAGAGCACCAGAGCTGTCGGTTCAGATGCTGCAAATCCATATTCAAACGCCAGCACAGCTTCTTCAGACAGTACAGAGTCAATTACAGAAAATGGTTTATTGGGATTGGACGCCGTAATCTCGAGCGGCACATAAATATCATTGCTATTTTGCTCATGAAGTACAGCATGACGATGCGCAAACGTGCCACGACCACAATCCTGTCCTGACAGACGCACTTCACGCCCTTCATGCAGCAAGGTTGCATAGGCCATTGTTTCGGCATAACCCCAGTTCAAGGGCATTTCACCTGCAGT
>CAZDYY010000147.1:2015-5304 GCA_964509745.1 uncultured Legionella sp.
ATCCGCCAGCAATCGCTTCACTACCGGGTGAAGTTCAAAGCCTGCGGGTAATTGCATCAGCTGCTTTGACAACTCCTTAAGCGTGGTCTCACTGACCGTGGTATCAACCTTGTCGGTCCATTTGGCGTTGATATAGGGTGACCAGTCAATGGCGATACGGCCTTTGTATTCACCGTTGACAGTGGCAACAATCGCCTCACCTTTATCCAGTTTATTTCGATAATCTTCTACCAGAGCGTTGACCTGTTCCTGTGTCGTGATCCCGGCTGCAATCAATTTATCAGCGTAAATTTCCCGCAATGGTCGCATGGTTTTGATTTTTTTGTACATCAACGGTTGCGTGACTGAAGGTTCATCTGCCTCATTATGCCCCTGTCGACGATAACAAACCAAATCCAGCACCACATCACGCTTGAATTTCATACGAAATTCAAATGCAATTTGCGTCGCAAACACGACCGCTTCCGGATCATCTCCATTCACATGAATAACAGGTGCCTGGACCATTTTTGCCACGTCAGTGCAATATAAAGTAGAACGTGCATCCAGTGGATTACTGGTGGTAAAACCAACCTGGTTATTTATCACAATATGCACAGTGCCGCCTGTACAATAGCCGCGTGCTTGTGAAAAATTAAACGTTTCCATGACCACGCCCTGGCCTGCAAAGGCTGCATCGCCATGGATTACAACCGGTACGACTGAATCTTTCTTTTCAATGTCATGATGTTTACGTAAACGTGATCGTACAGAGCCTTCTACAACAGGACTGATAATTTCCAGGTGAGATGGGTTGAATGCCAGTGCCACATGCACCACAGAACCTGTTTCAGTACGTAAATTGGATGAAAATCCCATATGGTATTTTACGTCGCCGGTTCGTTCGGAACTGTATTTTCCTTCAAACTCCTGGAACAGTACAGAAGGCTCTTTGCCCAGCACATTCACCAGAACATTCAACCGACCACGGTGAGCCATACCAACCACGATTTCCTTCACACCATCTGCACCACCACGCCGGATAAGTTCCTTCATCATGGGAACCAGTGCATCACCACCTTCAAGTGAAAAACGCTTTTGTCCGACGTAACGCGTATGAAGGTAACGCTCCAGCCCGTCTGCGGAAATCAATTCATTCAGAATTGTCATTTTCTCTGCGGGTGTAAAAACAGGCTTGCCGCGCACAGATTCCATTTTTTGTTGCAACCATTCTGTTTCTGCAACGTCAGCAATGTGCATGTATTCAATACCAATGCTGCTGGTATAAGTCTCGCGCAGGATCTGATAAATTTCAGACAAAGGCACAGGCTGGGCAGACAAGGTCTTGCCTGCATAGAATGAATGCTTCAGATCAGCATCCGATAGATGGTGCCATGAAAGATCAAGACTGGGTACCGGTGGACGTTCTGCCATTTCCAGCGGATCGAGTCTGGCTGCCAGGTGACCGTTTGTGCGATAGGCGGTGATGAGATCAGTGACTTTAACTTGTTTATCATCTACTGCCACTGGCCGGGAGACCTTTTTATCTGCATTGTCCAGAAAATATTTAACGATATCCCGATGTGGTATATCACCATGTCCACCATTTACAGTGGGTAATGCCCTGAATGCTGCTTGCCAGTCCTCTGGCACTGATGCTGGATCAGCCAGAAAATCTTCATACAAACCATCAACATATGCCATACTCCCACCGGAAAGGCAGGAATCGGCCCATTCATTTTGCAGGTTACTGCTACTCATTCTTCATCTCTCCAAAGGGAAATCATGTTTCCTGATTCAACATTTGCGTGCGTATTTCGCTAATCGCCTTGCTCGGATTGAGTCCCTTCGGGCATACCGTTGTACAATTCATAATTGTACGGCAACGGAAAACACTGAATGGATCCTGTAGTTTATCCAGACGATGCTGTGTTGCTGTATCACGTGAGTCAGCCAGAAATCGTCTTGCTTGCAACAAACCTGCAGGTCCTACAAATTTATCCGGATTCCACCAGAATGACGGACATGAGCTTGTGCAGCATGCACAGAGAATACACTCGTACAGCCCATCCAGCTGGGCACGCTCTTCCGGTGACTGTAAACGCTCGCGAGCCGGAGGCACGCTGTCATTTTGCAGGTATGGCTCAATACGCTCATATTGTTGATAAAATTGTGACATATCCACGACCAGATCCCGCACAACGGGAAACCCGGGTAATGGGCGAATGACAATTTTATCTGTCTTTAACTGGGACACTGTGGTAATACAGGCCAGTCCATTGGTACCGTTAATGTTCATCCCGTCCGAACCGCACACGCCCTCACGGCATGAGCGTCGATATGATAACGTCGGATCCTGTTCTGCCTTCAATCGCTCAAGCAAGGTCAACAGCATCGGATCACTTTTGACAGGAATTTCAATTTCATAATCCTGCATAAAAGGCTTGTCATTCACCCCAGGATTATACCGGTAAATCGACAGACTCAGAGTTCTGATATCAGCCATGTTATATCCTCATTAATAAACGCGTTCTTTCGGCTCAAATGGCTCGACAAATTCAGGTTTGACATTGACAGGACGGTAATCAATTGCATCACCCTCTTTAATGTACAGCGTGTGTTTTATCCAGTTGGCATCATCACGTTTGGGGAAGTCTTCACGACTGTGCGCACCGCGGCTTTCCGTGCGGGCTATCGCCGACTTCGCTGTTGCAAATGCTGTTGCCATCAAATTATCCAGCTCAAGCGCGGTAACACGTTCAGTATTGAACACCTTGCTTTTGTCCACCAGGTTTGCATGTTGCAGACGTTCACGTAATGCAGTCAGACGTTTCAGACCCTGCTCCATGAACTCTCCGGTACGGAATACACCAAAATCTTCCTGCATGACTCGCTGCATTTCATCACGAATAACAGCAGGACTTTCGCCATCTGTTGAATTTTGCCAGCGTTCATATCGAACAAGCGAAGCGGCGACATCGTCGTCAGTAATATTGGGCATATCTGGTAACTGACCGGATTGCCACAACTTTTCAATATGCAAGCCGGCGGCACGACCAAACACAACAAGATCCAGCAGGGAATTACCACCCAGACGATTGGCACCATGCACAGATACACACGCACACTCGCCCACAGCATACAACCCCTCAACAATATGTTCCTTGCCTTTTGTTTTAGTCAGAACCTGGCCGTGAATATTGGTAGGGATACCACCCATTGTATAATGGCAGGTTGGGACAACAGGAATTGGTTCAACAATTGGATCAACACCTGCGAACTTCAATGACAATTCACGTATACCTGGCAG
>CAZDYY010000148.1:0-5301 GCA_964509745.1 uncultured Legionella sp.
GCATAGGTTGCAACATTACCCGCCATAATACAGCGTGATCCCAGCAATTTGCGCAGGCTTTTCAGCGTTTTTCCTACATACTTTGCATGGCCATGAGCAACATCCACACAAAAGAAATCAGCGCCGGCATCACGCAATGCTTCAGCCCGCTCAAGTTCAGCAGCACTGCAACCAACAGAAACAAACACCTGTCCCTGACATAATTTGAACTGTTTGATATTGTCCTCAACAGATAGAAATCGATGTAACACACCAATTCCGCCTTTGCTGTGCATGAAATTCGCCATGCTGCTTTCAGTAATGGTATCCATATTGGAGCTCATGACCGGCAGATTGAGGGTTAACAATCCCCCCCGATCTGTCATGCCAATATCCACAATCCGTCTGGATTCATGATGGTTGTATGAAGGGATGAGCAGTACGTCATCAAACGTGATGGCTTGTGTAGACATGATTTATCCTGTTAATAATAACCTCAAGGATGGCGTACTATAAATGGTCAGCAGCGTACTTGGCAAGCCTTGATCGCTCACCACGTGTTAGCGTCATGTGTCCACTGTGCTCCCACGCCTTGAATCGATCCACGGCAAACGTAAGACCGGATGTTGTTTCACTCAGGTATGGCGTATCAATCTGTTTGATATCACCAAGACAGACGATTTTACTGCCGGGACCTGCCCGCGTGACCAGGGTTTTGATTTGTTTCGACGTCAGGTTTTGTGACTCGTCAATAATAATAAAACGATTCAAAAAGGTACGTCCGCGCATGAAATTGAGCGAACGGATTTTAATTTTATTTTTCAATAAATCCTCGGTCGCACCACGGCCAAAACTTCCCCCTTCCTGCACACCCTGCAACACTTCAAGGTTGTCCATCAGCGCACCCATCCAGGGTGTCATTTTTTCTTCTTCCGTACCCGGCAGGAAACCAATGTCTTCCCCCACCGGAATCGTCACGCGTGTCATGATAATTTCTGAATACAGACGATGGTCAAGTACTTGCGACAGGCCGGCAGCAATCGTTAACAACGTTTTACCTGTCCCGGCCTGCCCCTGCAGGGTAACAAAATCAACATCAGGATCAAGCAACAGATTCAGGGCAAAATTCTGTTCGCGGTTACGCGTGGTGATCCCCCATACCGCATGTTTCTCCTGGGAATAATCCCGTGCAACCTGAACCACTGCACTGCCAGGTGCTATTTGTTTGACGATAGCCTGAAATTCATTGTCATGCGTACTGATACAATCGTTAGGATTCCATTGATGCGTCAACGGGCCTGTAATGCGATAAAACGTTTTCCCGCTATCTTTCCATGCCTCCATGTCCTTGCCATGGGTATCCCAGAAGTCATTTTCGAGCATGTGCAAGCCAGCATGCAACAGACTGACGTCATCCAGCACCTGGTCATTGTAATAATCTTCAGCAGGCACCCCCAGAATGCCGGCTTTGATCCGCAAGTTGATATCCTTTGAAACAATCACAACCTGCCGATCAGATCGCTTTTTTTGCAAACCCAGCGCTGTTGCCAGAATAGTGTTGTCAACTTTGTGACCTGGTAATGAGAGAGGATTTGCATCATCAAATTCATCGGTTTGAAAATACAGCCGCCCCTTGCCTTTGGTATGATCATTGTCCATATAGTTGGGAATCGGCAGACCCGCCACGACTTGCTCATGTGTGGCCCGGCTCATAAGCTCAACCATCATCCGGTTGGTTTGGCGCACGTTGCGTGCTACTTCCGAAATCCCTGTCTTGTGATTATCCAGCTCTTCCAGCACAACCATGGGCAAATAAATATCATGTTCCTCAAAATGATAAATCGCCATGGGATCATGCATGAGAATATTCGTATCCAGCACAAATAACTTGCGTTCCTTACTGATTGCACTCATATGTTCATCCTGTCAACATTAGATAATTCATTGTGCGGAGCATGGTGCATTACGTCAAGTGATCCGGTAAAAATCATGGTATCCTTGTCAACAAACAAACGGATACAAGAGCACACATGACTAACAAACCTGACAGCGCCACCATTGTGGTTAATAAAAAAGCACGTTTTGAATATTTCATTGAAACAGAGTACGAAGCCGGACTCGTATTGCAGGGCTGGGAGATTAAAAGCCTGCGCGCTGGCAAAGTAAACTTGTCTGATGCGCATGTCATCATGAAAAACGCAGAAGCCTTTTTGCTCGGCGCACAAATTCAACCCCTGCCCACGGCATCAACACACCTTCATCCTGACTCATTGCGCACACGCAAACTGCTGCTGAGCCGGCGCGAGTTAAACCAGTTAATTGGCAGTGTTGAACGTCAAGGATATACGCTGATACCCATGTCACTGTACTGGAAAAATAACAATGTTAAAATGCGTGTTGCACTGGCCAAAGGTAAAAAAACCCATGACCAGCGTGACTCGATTAAAGACAGGGATTGGGCGCGTGCGCAGTCGCGAATTATGAAAAAAGGGGCGTGATTGCCACAAACCATGGTATATTTCAAAAAATTTTTCAAGTACAGGAGTACCGTATGTGTGGAATAATGGGATCAGTATCAACAAGGGATATTTCCAGAGTATTGCTGGAAGGTTTGCATCGACTGGAATACCGTGGTTATGATTCCGCCGGCATTGCGGTCATTGATATGGATGGCCGGTTGAAGCGCCTCCGGATTCAGGGCAAGGTTCAGGCGCTGGAAAATGCAATGTCTGAAACTGAAATTGCAGGCTTCACCGGTATCGCCCATACCCGATGGGCAACACATGGCAAACCTTCTGAACAAAATGCACACCCGCACATGTCAAATGAAGAAGTCGCCGTCGTGCATAACGGCATCATCGAGAACCATGATGATTTGCGCCATTACCTGAAAGATCTGGGATATATTTTCACGTCCGAAACTGACAGTGAAGTCGCTGCACATCTCATTCATTACCACTATCAGCAACATCACTCCTTATTGCAAGCCGTACAAGCGACAGCAGCCCAGCTGGATGGTGCCTTTTCTCTCGGTGTGATTCACAAAAGCAATCCACAACAACTGGTCGCCGTACGCAAGGGTAGTCCACTGGTGATTGGTCTTGGCATTAACGAGAATTTTATCGCATCCGATGCGCTGGCCCTGCGTTCATTTGCCCAGTCAGTGATTTATCTTGAAGACGGCGACAGTGCGCTGCTTGCTCCCGGAAACATACAAATATTTGATGCGCGCAATCAATCCGTTCAGCGCGAATCGCATATCCTGAAAGATGATGGCCTTGTTGCCTGCAAGGGCCATTACAGACACTTTATGCTCAAGGAAATTTTCGAACAAAGCAAAGTGATTGCCGATACTCTTGAAGGGCGCATTGCCAATCTGGGCGTATTAAAAGCCAGCTTCGGCGATCAAGCCCTGGCCTTGTTTGCAAAAGTAAAACACATCCACATTGTAGCCTGTGGCACCAGTTACCATGCCGGTATGGTTGCAAAATACTGGCTGGAGTCTTTGACAGGCATACCTGTACAAGTGGAAATTGCCAGTGAATACCGCTATCGCGATGTGGTAGTGAGTGAAAACACCCTGTTTATCACCATATCACAATCTGGCGAAACAGCAGATACCCTCGCTGCACTGTACAAGGCAAAGGAACTGAAATATCTGGCCAGTTTGACCATATGTAATGTTGCCACCAGCACGCTGGTTCGTGAATCCGATTTTGTCTTTCTGACCAGGGCAGGCATTGAAATCGGTGTGGCCTCGACCAAGGCATTTACCACGCAGCTGACTGCATTGTTAATGCTGGCCACCGCCCTGTGCAAAACTGAACGTGCAAGCGAAGTACTGACACAGCTGCAGCAATTGCCTGCCAGCTGTGAACGCGTATTAAAAATGGACAATGACATTGAAGCGCTGGCAACAACATTTGTGACCAAAGCGCATGCATTGTTTTTAGGCCGCGGAGTGCAATATCCGGTCGCGCTTGAAGGTGCGCTGAAATTAAAGGAAATTTCCTATATCCATGCCGAAGCCTATCCTGCCGGTGAATTGAAACATGGCCCTCTGGCACTGGTAGACAGTGACATGCCTGTCGTGGCGATCGCTCCCAATGACGAACTGCTGGACAAACTGAAATCCAACTTGCATGAAGTCAGTGCCCGTGGCGGTCAGTTGTTTGTTTTTGTTGATGATTCACAAACATGGCCTGCCAATGGTACCCGCATGATCCCGGTACCTGCCTGCGGCAACTGGATAGCCCCCATTATCTACACCATCCCCCTGCAATTACTGGCATATCATGTCGCCGTTGCCAAAGGCACGGACGTTGATCAACCACGCAATCTGGCTAAATCAGTAACAGTAGAATAACGTACGGGGTACCATAATCCGGTAACGTGTATATAATACGGTATTTTAACAACCCCATGCCGTCATCTCGCGCACAGCGAGGGATGACTGGCCCTGGGACTATTATCATGTTTTTTTAGAGAGGGTGTGAATGAGTCAGGACATGTTGTCGACAGCTGCTGTGATTGCGCGCGAACTTAAAGTCAACGTCTCGCAGGTCAATGCGGCGATCCGCCTGCTTGATGATAAAGCCACGGTGCCATTTATCGCACGATATCGCAAGGAAGCAACCGGCAGCCTTGACGACACACAATTGCGCATGCTGGCAGAACGTCTGCATTACCTGCGCGATCTGGACGAGCGTCGCGCGCAAGTACTGAAAACCATTCGGGAAATGGATCAGCTGACACCTGAACTGGAAAAAGCCATTCTTGCTGCCGATACCAAAACACGTCTGGTAGACTTGTATCTGCCCTTCAGGCCCAAACGCCGCACCAAAGCGGTGCTGGCCCGGGAAGCAGGCCTTGAACCTCTGGCGCATACCTTGTGGCAGGATCCTGCAACTGATCCGGAAACGTTGGCCAAACAGTTTGTGAATGCTGAAAAAGGCATTGAGACAGTAGCCGCAGCCCTTGAGGGTGCACGACAAATTTTAATCGAGCAATTCGCTGAGGATGCCAATCTGCTTGAAACGCTTCGACAATATCTGTGGCAACATGGCGTACTGAAATCAACCGTAGCCAAAAACAAAAAGCCTGCTGCCAGTAAATTTTCTGATTATTTTGATTATGCCGAACCGATTAAAAAAATCCCCTCACACCGTGCACTGGCCTTGTTTCGCGGCCGTCATGAAAATGCCATCCAGTTTTCATTAACCCTGCCGGATCAGACCCATGTCTGCGAGCAGCGTGTAGCAACCTGGTTTAAAATTGCCGATCAAAACAGGCCTGCTGATGCCTGGCTGATGGATATTGTGC
>CAZDYY010000149.1:0-5296 GCA_964509745.1 uncultured Legionella sp.
CTTTGGTCCTTGACCCGGATGCGTTTTTCATAAATTTTGCTTTTTGAATGGACTTATGATTTTCATACTATATGATAATAGACAGTCAGGATGCAATGCATGAATATACTAACTATAATAAACGAGTAAAAAATGCCCGATCTCAGCCATGAAGCATCAGCAAGGTACTGGAGTGAATACGCCGATCCCATCATTTATCGCGTCGTTACCTTTATGGAAAGTGTGGAACACTGGACGCTCGACGGCAATCCCGAACTCGAGGAAGCCATTAACCGGCTGGGCAAGGAGCTGGACGATATCCAGCAGATTGACCTGAGTCGCCTGAATCATGAAGAAAAGTTCATCCGCCTGGTAGGCAACATTAAATCCGGTCGCGGACTGCGCTTGTTGCAAGCCATTGACATGGTGCATCCAGGCAGCGCATCAAAAATACTGGTTTATGCAGAAGAAAAAAGTACGAGCAGCCTTGATGCAGCCGGTTTTTTCCTCAAGCGCAATATTGTATTTGAACGCTTGCGCCTGCTCACCCGGGCATTTTCCGAGTCTCGACTTAAACTGATATCTCAGGCACTGGAGGGAGAAGAATGAGAACAACCCCGCGCAGCATCATGTTGACCCTGCTGTTGTTTACAGCAATACTACCGATTGCACAGACAAGCTTCGCAGATGAGGTAACAACCACGGTTGTACCCGGTACTACAGACAGCGGGACTGACGATACAATGCAATCCCTGGCGACGTATCTTTTCAATCTGGGTGGAGACCTGGGCTACAATCTCAACAATGCCGTCAAATCACCAAAGAGCGCTTTGCTGGTTAACCCGCCAGCGGCAATGCAGAGCATTTCCATGGCTTCACTCATGACGTTTTTTGGCGCCATTCCGGTCAACGCATCCCTGCTGGATCTTTCGCTGGTAAATTTCGTACCCTCCAACAATGCCAGCTACACTACCCTGAATACCCTGGCCAATACCACCTTTATGTCATACAACTCGCCAGGCAGCAATTCCACTACCGGAAGCGCAGTTCCTGTGGCAGTGACAGCATCCCCGCTGGTGGACCAGCAAACCTTTCAACAGGATCCGGTTAACCAGGCTATCCTGAATATTGTGGGCACACCGGACGCCACATGGTGTATGGATCCCACGGACACAACCTGGCTCAACAACAATTCCCAGACCGTTGGTGACTGCAAATACCTGTACAATTATAAAATAATGAACAATGTCATTGGCAACTTGCCAGCCACGCCTTTCGTTACCCGGGACACACCCGCGCCCTTCCTCAGCGAGCTCAACAGCAACAGCCTGATTGCACCGCTGCTATATACCACAACCAACAGCAGCGCAAGTGCGACATCAACCACTACTGGCAATACAGGACTAACCGCCAGCAATCAGGCACAGCAGGCTGCCAATTTTATTCGCTATGCAACCGGTTCAGTGATCCCGCTGGCCACACCCAGTCAGGTGGACTACAACAATCTTCTGATGCAAGTCTACTCAAGCTCCAGCGATCGAAAAACCAAAGAAGCCGCCCAGGCAACGCTGGATAACTACCTGGCCAGCATACGCGTGTATGCCGCCAAAAACTCGGTCGCTATCAGCAATCTTTATTACATTCTGTCAAAACGGCTCCCGCAAACCCAGTCCCAATCCGACAATACCGTCAATGGCACCAGTCAGGCGCTGATGGAAATGACCATGGCCACCAAACGGATGTATGATCCAGCCGCAGCTGTCACAGGCACGCCGCAATGGATCACCCAGATCAACTACGCATCACCGGCAACCGTGCAAAAGGAAATGGCCATATTACTGGCTGAAATCAATTATCAATTGTATTTAAACCGTCAACAGGACGAGCGGCTGTTATTAACCAACTCGTTACTGCTGCTGCAAATGATGGCGCAAAGTGCTCCGGAAGCGAAACTTCAAACGGTCAACACCAGCTCTTCCAGCAGCAGTGAGGAATAACTTCAGGGGATGAGGGCGAACACCTCATCCAGCTTCGCAATCACTGCATCAACCGTCACCAGCTGCATGGCTTTCTCATCATGCACCTGGGTTCGCCACGGCGTTGTTTCAGGTGTTTTTTGCAGGATGGTTCGCACTGCTTCCGGATAGCAATCCACACAATATTGCCGGTAAAGATAAGGCCCTGAAACGTTCACATTGGTCACAGCATGCAAGGCCACTACCTGGGTTCCAACCGCCGCGCCCATATGTGATGGGCCGGTATCCGGACAAAGCAGCAAGTCTGCCAGACTGATTAACGCCAGCAATTGTTTAGGCCTGGTTTTGCCGATCAAATCCATCACCTCGACCTGCTCAAGGATGGCATCACCCAGAGCCCGGTCATGGGCACCCGGTCCACCCACCAGAATCACAGTGGCATGCCAGCGCGATTGCATGTACTTAATCACGTCAATATAACGATCAGCAGCCCAGCTTCGTTCAGGCTTGCTGGCAGCAGGATTCACCAGACAAACGGGTCTTGTTCCGGGCAGATGTGTGCGTGCCCATGCAAAATCAGCATCCTGAATCGGCAAGTCCCAGCGAATTTGTTTTTCAGCTACACCCAACTGGTCAGCAAAGCGTAAAAACCCGTCCAGCGTATGATCATGACCTGGTGTAATCGTTTCATGAACAAACCAGCCATGCCCATCCTGGGCACGGGCAGAATCATAGCCTATCTTGCGTTTTGCCCTGATGCAGGCATAGAGCAAATTGGCACGAAAGCTGGCCTGCGTTGCCAGCAACACATCAAACTGTCGCCCGCGCATCTGTTGTTTAAAACGCCAGTAATCCATCAGGCTGCGCGGCTTCTCAATCACCACAAACTCAATCCCGTCCATGCCCTCCACCAAGTCGAAGGCAGGGCGTGAAATAACCCAGGTCAGCTTTGCTGCGGGAAAATTTGCCTGCAGGGTTCTCACCAGCGGCACCAGCATCAACACATCGCCAAGTGCCGAGAGCCTGACAATACAGATCGATTTAATCATCTTTCAGGACATAATGTGCACCGCAATACGGGCAGACTTCCGAACCGGTTTTTTCAATGGGCAGGTACACTTTTGGATGGGCATTCCATAATTCCATCCTGTCGCCGGGACAGCTCAGGGGAAGATCGCGGTGATGCACGATATATGATTTTTCAGCACAAGCTGGCTGTTGATTTTTTTTTGACATACTCTTTTCGCTCCTGATGCCATCCTCGACACAGCAAGTGATGACATGATATTTATTAATCTGGAATATCCGATGTATAACCCGCACATTGCAAGGTTGTATTTACTTTTTTTATCAGAAGATAATCCGCATTTTCATGCAACAAAATCAAATCATTTTCTATTGCGATTTGCGCAATCAGACAATCAATCGTACTGCGTACTGTCAATCCCTGGCGACGACAATTGAAATACAACTGTGCTGCAGCATAATACGATCCTACCGGATCTTTCGGATGAAAAAACCGTTGCGAACCCAGATAGGTATTGAGTTGCTCCAGCTCTTTATGATGCGCAGCCCCCTGTAAAACCTCCTGAAAAATAACCCCGGTAATACCATAGGAGATATTTTGATCCAGAATACTGGTAAACAACCGGGTAGCAAGCGTATTTTTTTGCCTGAAATAATTGATCCAGACGGATGTATCAACCAAATACATTATAATTCCTGTCTTGATTTTTTATAATCATAATCCGGATCAAGTTTTATCTTGTTCTGCAACTCGCGTACATCAAGACGCCGGTGATTTTCAATAAATTCTTTCAATGATATTTCAACCAGCTGTTTCTTGGTTTTTACAGAGGTATAACGGAAGGCCTCTTTAACCAGCTGATCATCCAGAACAATATTTGTGCGCATAATCATACACCCCCTTATGTGTATTATAAGGCGGTACAACGCGTAATGCCATTAAAAATTACCTTGTCGTGTAGTTCTTCGCAAAACGTCTTCCATCACAACATGTTCCGCAGCAAATACTTTGCCATCCGGCCAGTGCCGCAGCCAGGTTAACTGACGCTTGGCCAGCTGGCGCGTCGCTGCCGCTCCTTTGGCGCACAAGGTGGTGTAATCATACTCTCCCTGCAAGTACTCGTAGACCTGCCGGTAGCCTACGCAGCGCAGTGCTGGCTGTTCGGGGGTCAGATGCCATCGATTTAACAACCCCTTTACTTCATCGATCAGGCCATGCGCCAGCATATGGGCAAACCGCTGGTCAATGCGGGCATGCAGCCAGGCACGATTTTCCGGGAGCAACAGAATATTCTCAAACCTGAAAACAGCAGGCTTCGGCACTTCCGTTAACAGTGCGGACAATGACTGACCGGTTACGGCGTGCACTTCAAGCGCGCGCTGGATGCGCTGTGTGTCATGCGGATGAATTCTGGCGGCAGCATCGGGATCAATCCCGGCCAAACGGTTGTGCATGAATGTCCAGCCATGTGTTGCAGCTTCTTGCAGCAGCTGCTCCCTGATCGCTGCATCCGCTTCGGGCAAGACAGATAGCCCTTGTTGCAAGGCACGAAAATACATCATCGTCCCGCCCACCAGCAAGGGAATATTTCCCCGTGCGATGATCGCGTCGCACAACCTGGTCGCATCAAGGCAAAATTGCGCGGCAGAATATGAACCAGGCGGATCCAGAATATCAATTAAATGATGAGGGGCTCGCGCCAGTGTTTGCGCATCCGGTTTGGCGGTACCAATATCCATACCCCGGTAGATCATGGCTGAATCAACACTGATAATCTCACAAGGCAAGCGCATCACGAGCTCGCATGCCAGATCAGTTTTTCCCGATGCCGTAGGCCCCATCAGGCAAATGACACGATCAGCCACGCAACAACCCCCGGCAGGTCGCAACATCCATGCGCACCACAAACTTGTCCAGCATTTCCGGAGCAGCCTGCACATAAGCCATGATTTCTGCCTTGTCTTCATGACTCAACTGACGTGCATCAACGGACTGGCAAGTGGCCAGAATCCCCAGCAGCCCAGACCAGGTTAACAGCTTGCTGTTTAATGACTGCAAACATCGCACGATATCAACAGACGGCAATATTTGCGGAATCGTGCGCACCATCAAAGAGGACTCACTGGAAAAATCACATTGAATGCCAGCTCTGGCCAGCAGGGGTAACAAATGATCGAAAAGAGCGTAGCGGGCTTTATCGATCGGATAGCTGACCGGCACCAGCAAAGGACGCGCGGTAAGAGGGCCGTCCTGTTGAGCCAGCATGACGCTATAGCGGTACTGTTGCAGGGACTCAAGGTCCAGCATCCAGGGT
>CAZDYY010000150.1:0-5243 GCA_964509745.1 uncultured Legionella sp.
TGTTTGCGCGCCTGTCTCGAACATGGTTTGTTGCATAATCAACAACAGAAGCTGTGGTATCACGGCCCGATGTTTCGCCATGAAAAGCCACAAAAAGGCCGCTATCGTCAATTCACGCAATTTGGTGTGGAGGCATTTGGAATCCCGGGTGTTGCCATTGAACTGGAGCTGATATTAATTTGTAAACGACTCTGGAATGCTCTCGGGATTGCTGATGCTGTGACGTTGCAAATCAATACCATTGGCACCCTGACTGAACGTCAGGCCTGGCGACAAATTCTGATAGATTATTTCAAGCCGCATTTTGATGAGCTGGATGAAGACAGCAAACGACGTCTGGACAGAAGTCCGATGCGCATTCTGGATAGTAAAAATCCGCAAATGCAGGGATTGATTGCTGCTGCACCCAAACTGCTGGACGTCCTTGGCGAGAGCAGTCGTCAGCATTTCCAGGATTTGTGTCAGGGTCTGGATGCCCTGAATATAGCCTATACCGTTAACCCGCAACTGGTGCGCGGTCTGGACTATTACGGTCACACTGTATTCGAGTGGGTTACGGATCAACTGGGTAGTCAGGCTACGGTCTGTGCAGGCGGCCGTTTTGATATGCTGGTGGAGCACCTTGGTGGCTCGCCAACACCTGCCGCAGGCTTTGCAATGGGTGCTGAGCGCTTGTTATTGTTGATGGATGCGCTTGGCTTGCCCTGTGTTGTTGAGCCATCACCGGCGATTTTTATGATTGCCACAGGTAACGAAGCCTTGCAGTGCGCATTAAGTCTGGCAGAGTCATTGCGTAGCGAACATGGCTGGTCTGTAGTGGTGAATACTGCCGGCGGCAGTTTCAAGAGCCAGTTTAAAAAGGCTGACAAAAGCGGAGCCCGTCTTGCCATTATTCTGGGTGAGGATGAAATGCGTGAACAGACTATGACAGTCAAGGACTTACGTGGAGGGGAAGAGCAAAAAACCATTTCCCGACATGACATGAATCATTATTTACCATCCCTTTTGGGTTGAGATCTGGAGAAAGACCATGTCAATTTACATGACAGAAGACGAGCAACTGGAAGCCATTAAAAAATGGTGGAAACGTTATAATGGCATCGTAATTGTGTCAGTTTCCGTGGTGATGCTGGCCATTTCAGGTTTCAGGTACTGGAACTGGCATCAGCAAAAAGTGACTCAACAGGCTTCAAATACCTATGAGCGGATGATGGTGGCCTTTTCAAACCAGGACAACAAAAGTGTCCGGGGTTATGCCAATCAATTACTCACGGATTATGGAAAAACTGTTTATGCCGATGCTGCCCGTTTAACGCTGGCCAAACTGTATGTTGCACGTGACAATTACTCCCGTGCACGCGAAGAGCTGGGTTATGTTGCCTTGCACTCAAAAATGCCTGCCCTGAAACAGGCAGCCAAAATCAGACTGGCCCGGATACTGGCTGCTGAAAAAGCCTGGGACAGCGCATTGAATGAACTGGCGGATGTGAAGGATTCTTTTTATTTGCCCGTAATTAATGAATTGAAAGGTGACATCTATGCTGCGACTGGTCGCAGGGATGAAGCTGTTTCCAGTTATCAGGCAGCAATGAACGAAGTACAGGCCAGAGGTCTTGGTAATTTGTTTCTGGAAATGAAAACGAATGAACTGGCAGCGCTAACGAAGACCGAATCCCGGCGTACTGCGGCTTGACCGCCCGACGTGCCGCGGCTTGTCCGCGGTATCTATTAACGAGGATATGCAGTAATGAATAAACAATTGGTGATGTCAGGGCTATTGCTCTTGCTACAAGCCTGTACACAAGTTGATAACTATATATTGGGAAAGGACAACACTCCAAAACCCGAGCCATTAAAAACCATCACACCCAAAGCCACGATGACACAAACGTGGTCTGTGCCAACTGGAAAATCCAGGAAAGACAGCACGTATTTAAAATTAAAACCCGTTATACGCGGCAATGTGATCTATACCGCTGATGCCAGCGGTATAGTGCAGGCGATTGACAAGACCACAGGCCATCTGATCTGGTCAAAACAGCTGGCTCAGGGAATCGCCAGCGGACCCACGGTTGCGGATGGATACATTGCTCTTGGTACCAATGCCGCGCATCTGGTGCTGTTGAAGCAGGACGACGGTCACCAGGTATGGCAAGCCAGTGTGTCCAGTGATGCATTGTCCAAATCTGCCATTGCAGATCATAAAGTTATTGCAAAAACGATTGATGGAAATTTGTATGCCTTTGATGTGGCGACAGGTAAAAAGATTTGGGTGGTTGATCACGGTTCGCCTGGTTTGATTTTAAAGGCGGGTTCATCACCGGTGATCCGGGGGCAAACGGCTCTGGCAGGTTTTTCTGATGGCAAGCTGGATGCTGTTGATATAAATCTGGGTCATGTGCTTTGGCAACGCAGTATTGCCTATGCGAGTGGTTCCAGTGATGTCGAGCGTCTGGTTGATATAGATGCTGATCCGGTTGTACGCGGTAATATCGCCTATCTGGCCAGTTACCAGGGGTATGTCGGGGCTTTGTCGCTGGAAAATGGCCAGTTTATCTGGAACAAGCCATCATCTACATTTCACAATATGGCCATTGATGCGACGACGTTGTATTTGACTGACAGTAACGACGTATTATGGGCATATAACAGGCAGGATGGTCAGGTGAAATGGAAGCAGGTGTCGTTAAAAGCACGTGGCTTGACTGAACCGGTGTTAATGGGCAACCGTCTGGTTGTCGGTGACAAAACCGGTTATCTGCATCTTGTTTCCACCAAAACAGGGGAGCTGCTGTCACGTACACAATTGAGCGGTCCTGTCGAAGTTTCACCAAGCGTATCGGGTCATCGTGTGTATGTTATGACAGCGAATGGTAAATTAACCAGTATCTCTGTGAGTTGAAAACATGATTCCTGTTATTGCCCTGGTCGGTCGTCCCAACGTGGGAAAATCGACATTGTTCAATCGTATAACACGTACCCAGGATGCACTGGTTGCTGATTTTCCCGGCCTTACCCGCGACCGCCAATACGGCGATGCTGTTTTTGAAAAAAAACCGTTTATTGTTGTTGATACCGGTGGTGTCGGGGTAGATGATGCAGCTGTCGATGCCCTGATGTCAAAACAATCAGAATTTGCCCTTGATGAAGCCGATGTGGTCTTTTTTCTGGTGGACGGACGGGCCGGTTTAACTACGGTTGATCGCGAGATCGCCAAACGGTTGAGAAAAACCGGCAAACGCATTTATCTGGTAGTGAATAAAACCGATGGCCTTGATGAAGATATCGCCTGCGGTGATTTTCAATCACTGGGTTTTCAGGATGTGTTCCCCATATCTGCAACACATGGACGTGGCACGCCCACTTTATTAAAAGCCGTTACTGAGCCTTTTGAGGTAGCAGTTGAGGATGTTCGCAATGAAAACAGTCCGGTCAAAATTGCTTTTGCCGGTCGGCCAAATGTAGGGAAATCCACGCTGGTTAACCGTATTCTGGGTGAAGAGCGTGTGGTGGTCTACGATTTGCCCGGCACCACACGCGACAGCATTGCGATTCCCTTTGAACGCGATGAGCAGAAATATGTCTTGATTGATACTGCAGGTGTGCGTCGTCGTTCGCGAGTTGATGAAAAAATTGAAAAATTTTCAGTGATTAAAACCCTGCAATCCATCAAGGAATCCAATGTTTGTCTGATGCTGATTGATGCAAAGGAAGGTTTAACCGAGCAGGATATGCATTTGCTCGGGTTTATCGTTGAATCCGGCAAGGCGCTGGTGATTGCGGTAAATAAGTGGGACGGTCTGGATGAGGATCACAAAGAGCATGTTCGAGAAGAGCTGTCCCGTCGACTGCATTTTGTGAATTTTGCACAAATACGCTTTATCTCTGCCTTGCATGGCAGCGGGGTAGGCTTGCTGTTTAAAGACATCATGCAAGCTTACACATCCGCAACCCAGGCGCTGTCTACACCACAGTTAACCCGTATGTTACTGGAACTCTCCACACAACATACCCCGCCACTGGTGAATGGTCGCCGGGTTAAATTGCGTTATGCGCACACTGGTGGACATAACCCGCCGATAGTGGTCATTCACGGTAACCAGCTGGATGCCTTGCCCGATAGTTACAAGCGCTATCTGACCAAAGCCTTTACCACGCAACTGGGGCTTGTGGGCACGCCATTGAAACTTGAGTTTAAAAACAGCGATAACCCGTTTAAAGATAAAAAGAACAAGCTGACAGATCGCCAGATTAAACACCGGGCGCGGATGATGAAGCGTGCGAAACGCCGTTAGGAATTATTTCGGCAACAACAGCCAGTAATACCCCGGGTTCTTCATCTTCCCGGCAATTTCTGTAGCCTTTTCCCCGGCGCCCCAAAATACATCACCCCGTACCATGCCCCGGATCGCACCACCTGTATCCTGGGCAATCATTAATCGCTTGAACGGCTTTTGTGCGTCAGTCTTGTCATCCGGGCGTGTGGTATTTAACCAGATGGGTACACCAATTGGTATCCAGCGTCGATCTACAGCCAGAGAGTAGCCGGGGGTTAAAACAATGCCCTGTACACCCACAGCCGATCCATGGGTCAGCTTTTCGAAGAATACAAACGATTTATTTTGGTTCAATACACTGTGCAGTTCCTCAGGATGCGCGTTCAGATATTCACGGATCCCTTGCATGGAGGCATTTTCTTTGGTCATGACTCCTTTGTTAATCAGCACACGTCCTATTGCAGTATAGGGCGCACCGTTTTGTCCGGCATAGCCCACACCCAGCAGCGAACCATTGTCAAGCTCAACAATTCCAGAGCCTTGTATTTCCAGAAAGAGCCTGTCAATGTCGTTGTCAACCCAGACAATCACGGACGTATTTTTGTCTATAGCGCCCTGGTTAATCTCTTCACGGGTATAGTATGGAACCAGCTGGTTTTCCTTGATGCGTCCAACCAGTTTACGATTTGCCAGAGCCGGATCAAACAGCCCGAGATCAACCCGGATCATATTGTCAGGTGTGCGGTAGAGAGGAACATGGTAGCGTTTGGATTTGGTTAAACTGCCATGCAACAGCGGCAGGTAATAACCAGTGAACAAACCCCGAACCGGTTTGTGATTATAAAACTCAACGGGCCTGAACCAGCGTTCGAAAAATTCTTTTGACTGTTTTTCAGAGTTAGCATCAACCTTTAATGCCGCCTTGCAGGCAGGGTACCAGTCTTTTGCGGTTAAAGGGATATAGGG
>CAZDYY010000151.1:0-5206 GCA_964509745.1 uncultured Legionella sp.
CCTCAAAATCCAGCATGCCGCCGATGATAAAACCCAGTCGTTTTTTAATCTTGCTGGCCATGGTCACACTGCTTTCATCATCTGTCTTGTAGGTTGAATCTGCACTGAAACGCACCCGTCCCAGCAGAAACTGCTGCATCCCGGCAACTTCATATGCATTGGTTTCCCATGGATTTTGGGGCTTTTCACCCGCAATGTATTTACTGCGCGTATTCGCATCATAACCACTCATGCGAATATTGGGGATAATGTTTGCCAGTTGTTCGAATTTTGTAATGCCTTTTTTAGCAATTTTTCTTTGAATGACTGCCCAGTCACCAGCTCGCTCTTTCGATTTGTTGGAATCCAGATGACCACTGACCAGCTGGATATTGATTGTCTCTCCACCTTTGGTGATCATGCAATCACTGACAAGACCGCCCTTGTTATAGGCCGCACCATACAATGCCCATTGATTTCGTCTGGCTTTTAATGGTGATTTTTCACTGACAGCAATTGCATTTTTATGAATAACAAAACTCGCCATACCTGTGCGGCGCAATGCGGCATCGCGTTGTTTCCATTTGGTCGGAGTGGCCATGTTTCCTGCCAGCTTGACGACATAGTCGCTGCCAACCGCTTCCTGCAGTTCTTTTTGAGTTTTGGCAAAATGCGCTTCCTGGCAATTGATAACACAAAAATCCAGATCCTCATCCTTGATGAGCTGGACAATACTTTCTGTAGCCACACTGCCCAGTGTTGAGTTGCCGCAATTGGCAGTAACTGCCCGATAGTTAAAGGCCATATTCTCCATTCCCCCAAATTAATCTGGCACGGTTATTCCGTTACATAATTGCATCAGTTAATTCAAGTATAGACCATGTTCTGTGGATATTTGATTACACCATCAGTAAATCACACCATGTTTGATCGCAAGCCAGGTCAGTTCAACATCATTTTTAACCCCCAGTTTTTCAAACATGCGATAGCGGTGGCCATTGATGGTTTTGGCGCTCAAAAACAACTGCTCTACCATCTCAGGCATGGTCAATCCACGCGTGATCATCAGCATGATTTGCGTCTCACGGTCGGTCAAGGAAGCAAAAGGAGACTCCCGGGGAGACTGTAAACTGCTGATTGCCATTTTCTGCGCGATCGCGGCCCCCAGATAACGCTCGCCCTTATACACTGTACGTATGGCATCGGCCATTTCTTCCGAGCCTGATCCTTTGGTCAAAAACCCCATGGCACCCTGTTGCAGCACCCGCACAGGCAGTGATTCAACGTCCTTGAAAGTAATCACAATAATCCTGATATCCTGATGGCTTTTCTTCAAACGTCGCATCACCTCCCAGCCATCGATTCCCGGCATGCTCATGTCCAGCAAAACCACGTCCGGATGATGTGTATCGACCATGGTCAACGCCGCCTCACCATCAGCAGCCTCACCCACTACCTCCATGTCAGAAAAATCTTCCAGTATCCGGCGAATACCAATGCGCACCAGTGTATGATCATCAAAAATCAATACCTTTATTTTCATACCACACCCCGTTAGTGAACATTATTCTTCATAAGAAGCAAATTTATACCAATCAATTTATTAATCATACATTACCGGGAAATCTCTCATTCAAATAGAGAGATCTCTTGCATAAATTAGAGAAATCTCTTGCAGACATTTTATACCAACACGGTATACTTTGCGCCCATGGACAACAAGGATTGTCTGGCAGGATGCCAACAAGTACCGGCCTGAAATGGATTCACAGGCCAGTCTATTTTGTCCAGCATTCAATCAGGAAAACAACATGTCCCTAACAGATAAATCAAAAGACGAATCAGCCGAAGCGTTAACCCTCACCGGCAGCGGTATGATTATTGGCGGTGTCACCGGCGCTGCAGCACATTTTTGCATTGCAGGCATCCTGACCGGCGGCGGCATTGGCATCGCAGCAGCTGCTGTTATGTACCACATTGCAAGTGCTCTGGTTAAAAACCCGGAAACAAACACGCACACAACAAAATCAGAACCACGTCAAAACCCGAACAAGATTACAACAAAACAACAGCCCAAACCATTTTCCATCAGTGAAACCGGAGCATTTGAGAAATTCAAACCAGGAAAAAAGTCATACTCTCCCACCGTATTTTCGAACAGGATATATCAGATTGGTGAAGGTGTTGATATTTCGGAAGAGATTTCAGGTTTACAGTATAAATGAGCGTAACAAGCCTTGAGGTATTAAAGGCAATGCCTCAGGGCCTGAAAATACTCCGATGCACTCATTTAGCTTCTCATGGAAGGAGTAGGCGCTTGCCCAGGATCGGACGCTTTCTTAATCTTGAACTCATCCAATACCTTGTCGAAAGCTTCAAGCAGCTTTGGATCCTTGCACTTAATCACTACAGGTGATTTATTTCCAGTTGCAGCATATGCAGCAACCACCAACCTCGCAAACGCCTCAGGATTGTCTTTCATGGCATTTACAAGATCCTTTGAGGCAGTCACTTTGTTACTGGATACCTCGAGTTTTTGATTGGGGAACTTGTCGTTCTTGATTTTGGGGGTAATCGTGTGAGCTTTGTTTTCAGGGTCCGGTGTAATGTACCAGGACTCTTCTTGTGCCTTGACATTCTGTTTTTTCAACCCGACATAAAAGTTATTTTCAAAATCTTGAGTTTTAATGAGGGTTTCTTGATCTGAATTTGATTTAGATGATTCAAAACTGAAGTCATCAGAACCAGCTTTACCGTGTTCATTGTTGACGACATCCAAGCCATTAAGTGGGATTACAGATGTACCTGGAGCAGAAGTCAGCAGAGGAACATTCTTAACTAAATTAGAGTATTGGCCCCCAGTCTGCTTCCTGCGTAACCTCTGAAAATTGTTATCCACCTGCTCTTCTTTTTTATCCGGTCCCATAATAACCCCCGACTAACTTGATTACTCATGGATTCATTATAGACCAGATTGTATTGTTTTGTTGAAACAAGTGACTTTAACATCTTTATTCTTAAATTAACCTTATAAAGGGATAATAAGTCAGATCAAATAGTCTGCAGGTTTTATTTTGTGGACATAAAAGTATCTTTATGCAAAAATATGCTCTTTATTTGTTCGGTTGTACTTCGAATCAATCAATGACTTACACTGAAAAGCAACTATAACCATGCAGGATTACCAATGAAAAATAATAACGATTCTACTTTGACTAGTGCACGAACCACTTATAAAGAGGGTGTGGACCACTGTAATCTAGAGAATTATGCAGCGGCAATCGTCTGTTTTGAACAAATTACATCTGTCTATGAAAAGAATTTATCGGGAACTCTAGAACTAGCCTGTTTCTATCTAAACAAAGGCATTGCTTATCAAAACCAAACCCAATTAAAAAACGCAATGACTTGCTTTCAAAATAATCTGGCGATCGAAATGAACTTATCACCAGATAGCAATAATGTTGCAATCGCTTATGGAAATATTGCCAATATACATTTAGCACGTGGAGAATTTGACGAGGCCTTGCGGCTGAACAACCTTGCTTTAGTCATTCTTGAGCGCCCATGCAATACAGTTGACCCTCTTGATCTGGCAAATATCTACAATGACCTCGGCATAATTTATTCTGCCATTGGTAATTTAGGACAAGCACGGTTTTATTATCAAAAAGTACTGAAAATCAATAAAAATGAACTGGGACTCGATAGCACCGAAGTAGCTATATCTTATGGAAACCTGGCACTGATTTCCCTGAAGGAAAACAAACTGACAGAAGCACGAAATTATTGTAAAGAGGCATTGACCATTCACCAACCAGACAGCCTGGATGCAGCAACAATATACAATACTATGGCAGGTATTGAGGAAGCAGAAGGCAATCTTCCCAATGCAATAAAACTTTTGAAACAAGCATTGCTTATAGAGGAATCAAACTCAGACAATAGCCTTCAATTGGCAAATACACGAAATAACCTCGCGGCAATTTATAATACATTGCGAAATCCTACCGATGCCCTGTGTGAATATTTAAAATCCTATGAAATCAAGGCAAAACACCTCCCCGAAAACCACTCAGACCTCACCATCATCAGCCACAACATCGCCGACACCGCCCTGCAATTAAGGCAATACCCGCTGGCCCTGCAATACGCCAACATCAGCATTGCAAAAGACCCAACCTTCAAATATGCCCACTACACCAAAGGCCTCATTCTCCAGCAACAAGGCAAACTTCAGGAAGCTGTTGCCGCGTTTAATGACGCCCTGCGATGCGATCCGGGTTATGCCGATGCTGCATTACATAAAGCCGGTGTACTAAAAGAAATTTCTGAACAAACCGGAGATTATGCCAGTGCAATCAGTGCGATAGACCAGGCACAAACCGTCACAACATCCCGATATGACCATCACCTGAAATCGCGATACGAACAAAACGCTAAAAGCGCCGGACAATCCACGGACGTCAAGCTGCCCCGACAACAATATGCACCGGATGATCAAGCCTATACAAATAAAATGCTTGAACTCGATCTGCAGATGAAACAAATGGAACAGCTCATTCAACAACAAATGCGTAACGCCACTGAACTTGACAAATTCATGGCCGAACGCCGCCGTATGGAAGAACGGAAAGAGATCATCAGAGACATCATCAATAAAAACGCTGATCTGCGTGACTATTATCAAGCATTTTTAAACGGATTAAGCGACAACTATACCGCCGCTAAAACGATTGGTTCCGGTGAAGGGAAACGGGATGAATCCAATACATATTCTACCGCCGCCAGTCGTGTGAATAGTGTGCTCCAGATCTGTCCTGTGGCAGGACAACTCGCATCCATTATACTGACGGGAGTGGGTACATTCACCGACACCTTCAACAACGTGATAACCAAGGAGCAGTTGCTAAACATTCGATTCATGGCAGAAACAACTAACGAAGCCGAGCAAATCTTCCAGCGAGTAGCAATTTTCTACACATTGCAAAATGCACCTGAGTTACGCAAGCTGAACGGTGAAAAAGTCACCACTGACTGCCAGACACTTCTCACCACAGGCATCTTTGAAGGACTGCAAGGCATTATTAGCAAACTGATACTGGCAAACCCATCCAAAGCTGCGTTAATGGGAGACCTGGCCGCACAGCAAATCATTCCTCATTTGCAAGAAAAGGCCAATGACATTCGTCTGATAGAAGCCGGAGAAAACACCTCCCGGGAGTCC
>CAZDYY010000152.1:0-5193 GCA_964509745.1 uncultured Legionella sp.
AATGCCGCACTGGCCCTGGCGCATGCTGAGTTGCTGGAAGCCATCAGGTTATTTGCAGATGTTAATCATCCGCTGCGTTTTGAGTGCCATGAGTCGCGAGTGTTTTCCCGGGTCAAGGAACCGATGTTGATATATGATTATCTTGATACCTTGTTTAATCGATATAACCACGAGCTGCAGAAGGTGAATCGAGCGGATCTGTGTATCAACAAGCAGGATTTTCTGGATATTTTCTATAACAAGTATTGTGATCAGGGCAGCAGTAATCTGTTGCGTTCGCTGTATTTTGTTCCGGTTGTGTTGCCCTTTTTGCCATTTTCTGTGCCAGGTTTTTATTTGATAGCAGTAGCAACCCGTGAAATGAAGCGGTTGATGGCATGGGCGCTGGACAAGCCGTCACTGTTGCATCAAATCAGAAAAAGTTACCACAAGGATGCGGTAATGCTGTTTCAGATAGCAGCCATGCTGGCCAGAACCATGCAAGCACTCAATCGGGCCCTGAGTTATCTGCTCAGAGTTGTGGTGATTATCACAGCATCCGTGCTTTACCTGCCTGTTGCATTGCTGGTGATGATGTCCGGGGGGGATTACCTGTCAGGTTTCAGGGCGATTGATCAATGGACGTGCGAGCATATCGCCTTTCACCGTAGTCCGCCCATGCACGCCGCCCGGGCGATATATGCCAACTCGGCACGTATTGCCGGGTCGAATGAATTGATTCATGAGGCTGCTGATGGCGTGATAAAACAACTGGATTGTGTATCGCCAGCTGCATTGCTGGGAAAAAATGGTATTTATGCCAGGAAATCAGTAAGCTCGGCAGGTAATAAACCCATTATGCCGGTAGCTGCCTTTAATCCCGCCCCTGATTACAAGTAATTTCTATACATGCAAGATAAATTCGAAGCTTGTGACTTTGCATAAGCAGAATGCCTTAAGTATTTATATAAACCGGTTGGGCCTTGGCCCTGAAGGATCCTCACCTTTTTTTGTACAACATAATCGTAGGCTGGGCCTTGGCCCAGCAAATCAGTTGCCAACGCAATAAATCCCCCATGCTGATTCTTTGATTATCAATAGATCGATGATTAGAGATGTTATTTTTCCAATGTCTCAATACGCGTTTTATGAATTTTCGAATTTTGCTGGGCCAAGGCCCAGCCTGCTTTTTATAGCCATTAATATTTGCATTTAACGCACCACTGTGATATTATTTTTGACAGTTTGTATTTATACAAGATCAATCTGGCTTTGGTGATTAACTACTGGAGAGTAAACATGAGTTTTTTAGATGACGTACGTGGTGAGGGTTATTTCCTTTCTCAGGCAACAAAGAGTTTATCAAGGGCATCCACTGCATTTGATAAGGAATTTTCTAATATGCTTTCTCCTTATCATGATCTGACTTCCCATCGAAAATCATTAGCCCATCCCTTTTATCATGCTACCCAATTGCTGCGTGATGTCGCCCGGCTTGGTTATGGTACTCTGGTATTTGCAGGAGCATTGGCGACAGGTAATTTCAGCAATGCTGGCCTTGTATTAGAAGGCATACTTAAGGTGGCAGCTGCTGCTGTGGTTGAAGTGCTAAACACATTGGTGGCTGTGGTTTCATTGGTTACATGTCTTTTGAGTTCAGCATTTAACCTGGGGTATGTGACAACCAATCTAAAGTCAGTAGCTGCTCAAATGGTTGAGCGTACCGGGACTTCCGAGTGCTCTGGTCGAAATGAAGCAACAATCGCGAATATGTTTGGAGTATTTTCAATTAGTTTGAAAAATGTTGTCTCACAAAGATCGGATGAAAGCATTCATCAAGCAGCATTCAGTCTGGTTTAATCTCTCCAGCCACTTTGCCCTGCTAGAATGCTGCAAGGCAAAGTGGCTTTTTATAATGGCAGTTTCCATGTCTCATTAAAAAGATACACGTCGTTCCGAGCGTAGCGAGGGATCTCCTGCAACAGGAACGGTTTCTTTAAGTACACCACTCAAAAATCTGCCATTAAAATCAAAGCTGGCGTTGAATCATCCCCGCACAGGCGGGGCACCATACTCAATGCAGGCACCATCCCATGTTAAAAATGGATTCCCGCCTTCGCGGGAAAGACATAATCAATTTTTGTCATGTACAAAGCCCTGCCCGATCACAAGTAATAACTTGTGTTTGTGTTGGTGTATGTTATATTTAAAATACAAACTAAAACTTGTAATGGAATCGAGGTTTAAGTGGACGGCAAGTCTGTAATCAAACAATTAAAACAAGCAGGCTGGATTCATATTGGTACCCATGGAAGTCATCACAAAATGAAAAAAGCAGGTATGCCGCCTATTGTTGTTCCTGTGTATGGAAAAAAAGATTTAAAGCCTGGAACCTTGCGGAATATCGAGCGCGCTACTGGTGTGAAATTTAATTGAGGTGAGTCATGAACGATGCATTATCATTGGTATATGCTGCTCAAATCGTCCCTGATGAGGATGGGTTTGTCGTTACTTTTCGTGATTTGAAGAATGTGTTCACGGAGGGTGATTCATATGAAGAAGCTTTGTTTAATGCTCAGGAGGTGCTGGATATATTGTTGCTGGAAATGTCAAGGGATGACCTGGAAATTACCTCCCCTTCACCTTGCAACGAGAATGAGGTTCCTGTAACGGTGAGTCCTGAGGTGGCGGTGCCGGTTTTGCTGCACAAGTTGCGTATGTCAAAGCATTACTCCATGACTGATGTTGCGCGTTCAATGGGGGTTAGTTATCAAAATTACCAGCAAATTGAAGCGGGTAAAAATATTACCCTTAAAAGTCTGAAAAAGGCAGCTGCGGCTTTAGGTGCTTTTGTTGAGATTAGATTTCATGAGCTGGCACAAGAGTAGAGTCGAAAGACCCCGCGATATATTCGCGGGGTGCCAGTTTTTGATTAATCCTTGTTACTGGATGAAAAATGCAATTTCTCATCCTTCAATGACACATCCACCGTATCTCCAGACTTAAACTCCCCGGTCAACAAAGCCTGCGCCAGCGGGTTTTCCAGTTGTTGTTGCACAACGCGCTTCAGGGGGCGTGCGCCATAGACCGGATCAAATCCAGCTTCAGCCAGATGCGTCAGTGCTTTCGGCTCAACATGCAGCACGATATTTTGTGCATGCAGGCGTTGTTCCAGGAAGCCGATTTGAATGGCTGCAATGTTGGCAATTTGTTCCTGGGTTAATGCGCGGAACACCACACTGTCGTCGATGCGGTTGATGAATTCCGGGCGGAAGTGTTGTCCGACCAGCTCCATAACGGCTGCCTTGATTTCTTCGTAGGACTTTTTGCCGCTCATGTCCTGGATGACATGTGAACCCAGATTGGATGTCATCACAATCACCGTGTTACGGAAATCTACCGTGCGACCTTGCCCGTCAGTCAGGCGACCATCATCCAGTACCTGCAGGAGAATATTGAACACATCCGTGTGAGCTTTTTCAATTTCATCCAGCAAAATAACGGAATAGGGGCGTCGTCTCACGGCCTCGGTTAAATACCCGCCTTCTTCATAGCCGACATAGCCAGGAGGCGCACCAATTAATCGGGCAACAGAGTGTTTTTCCATGAATTCGGACATATCGATGCGTACCATGGCGTCAACGGTATCAAACAGGAAGGTTGCCAATGCCTTGCAGAGTTCGGTTTTCCCTACACCGGTTGGTCCTAAAAACAGAAACGAGCCGATAGGACGATTGGGATCTGACAGTCCGGCACGGGAGCGTCGAATTGCGTTGGCCACGACATCAACAGCTTCATTTTGACCGATGACTCGTTTGTGTAGAGCACTTTCCATCAACAGCAGCTTTTCTTTTTCACCTTCAAGCATTTTGGAAACCGGAATGCCCGTCCATTTGGACACGATCTCGGCGACTTCCTCTTCAGTGACTTTGTTGCGCACCAGTTTGGTTTCCTGAGGCTCTTCACGGGCAGCATCTGCCAATTGCTTTTCCAGCTCGGGAATGCGCCCATATTGCAACTCGGACATGTGGGTTAAATCGCCTGCGCGTCGTGCAGATTCCAGTTCGGTTCTGGCTTTGTCCAGCGCTTCCTTGATGTGGGATGTGCCTTGCAGGGAGGCTTTTTCAGCTTTCCAGATCTCATTGAGATCTGAATAACTTTTTTCAAGTTCTTCAATGCTGCCCTGCAAATCTTTCAAGCGTTTTTTTGATGCGTCGTCGTTTTCCTTTTTCAAGGCTTCACGCTCAATCTTTAACTGGATTAAACGCCGATCCAGTTTATCCAGGCTTTCGGGTTTGGAGTCAATTTCCATGCGAATCAAACTGCCGGCTTCATCGATCAGATCAATTGCCTTGTCGGGTAATTGCCGATCGGTAATGTACCGATAGGACAGGGTAGCTGCAGCGACAATGGCCGGATCTGTAATCTCTACTCCGTGATGAATTTCATAGCGTTCTTTTAATCCGCGCAATATGGCAATGGTGTCTTCCACATTGGGTTCATTGACCAGTACTTTCTGGAAACGGCGTTCAAGGGCAGCATCTTTTTCAATGTATTTACGATATTCATCCAGGGTGGTTGCGCCAATGCAGTGCAGCTCACCGCGGGCAAGGGCGGGTTTGAGCATGTTGCCTGCGTCCATCGCGCCTTCTGCCTTGCCTGCTCCCACCATGGTGTGCAGTTCATCAATAAACAGGATGATCTGGCCTTCCTGTTTGGACAGGTCATTCAACACAGCTTTTAACCGTTCCTCAAATTCACCACGAAATTTTGCCCCGGCAATCAATGCCCCCATATCCAGTGACAAAAGGCGCTTGTTTTTCTGCCCTTCTGGTACCTCACCATTGACAATGCGTTGCGCCAGACCTTCCACGATAGCGGTTTTACCCACACCCGGCTCACCAATTAACACCGGATTATTTTTGGTACGGCGTTGCAATACCTGAACGGTGCGGCGAATTTCATCATCGCGCCCGATGACTGGATCCAGTTTGCCTTGTTCGGCGCGTGCCGTAAGATCCAGTGTGTATTTTTCCAGTGCCTGGCGTTGTTCTTCGGCATTGGGATCCTTGACGGATTCACCGCCGCGGACTTGATCAATCGCTTTGGCTAAAGCCTGGGGCTGACCGCCTGATTGTTTGAGCAGTTTTGACAGCTCGCCGCCTTCATTGATGGCAGCCAGAATAAATAATTCACTGGAGATATAATCATCCT